>CAZLTS010000025.1:0-8991 GCA_964562495.1 uncultured Lachnospiraceae bacterium
GGTTGTTGCAGACAGTGTAATATTGTATACTTTGGCAATCTTCGTAACAGTATTTTTCTTGCCACATACTGTACAATGTTTACTCTTGCTTCCGTCTGCTGTCGGAGTTGCTTTCACATCTGTTATAAAAGTGCTACTGTACTGATGACCCACTGCTGGAATATCGCTCTGTTCTACTAAAACCGTATTGCATACAGAACAATGACTTCCTTCTGTAAGCCCCTCTTTTGTACAAGTTGCTGCTACCGCTTTATCAACCACTACTGTATGTCCAACTGCTGGTATGCTCGTAGAATCTTTTACAGCGTCACAGTTTTTACAGTGAATAGACTGACTTCCATCTTCTGTACAGGTTGCCTCCTGATCTACTGTGGCTTCCGCTTCCCAATCATGTCCTGTCGTCTCGATTTCATCCGTTTCTACTACTTTGCAACGCTCACAGGTACGCTCTTTACTTCCCTTATCCACACAGCTTGGAGAATCGACTGTTGTCCATTCACCATACTGATGTCCCAGAGCAGACAGAACTTCTTGTTTGCTGAACACTTCTCCACATCTAGAGCAGTGGCTTCCTTCGCTTAATCCTGTTTTTGTACAAGTTGCGTCTACTGCTGTATCTATCACTGTGATATGTCTAAGTGCCGAAATCGTTTCTGAATCTGTCACAGCATCACATTTTGTACAGTGAATAGACTGACTTCCATCTTCTGTGCAAGTTGCTTCCTTATCAACTGTAAAGGCATCTTCCCAGTCATGATTGGCTGCCTCTAATTTATCTGTTTCTACCACATGACAACGCTTACAAACACGCTGCTTGCTTCCTTCATTTAAGCAATCTGGTGATTTCACAGTTACCCAATCATCAAAATCATGATTCAAAGCTGGTCTAACTTCCTGCTTGATTAAAGTTTTATTACATCTCGAACAGTGACTTCCTGCTGTCAGTCCTGTCTTGGTACAGGTTGCGTCTACTGCTACATCTGTTACTTCTTCATGTCCCAATGCTGGGATAGCCTGAACATCCTTTACCGCATCACATTTTGCACAGTGAATAGACTTACTTCCCTTCTTGGTACAGGTTGCTTTCTCATCTTCTGTATAAGTTTCATTCCAAGTATGTTTTGTTGCTGGAATCACTTTTGTTTCCACTGTCTGACAAATTTCACAAGTACGCTCTCTGCTTCCATCTTCTGTACAAGTGGCTTGTGTTACCGTTTTCCAAGAGGTAAATTGATGTTCTGTAGCTGCAACAACTTCTACGTCCTTTGCACCACAGCCATTATCACAAGTTGCGATTTTCGTTCCTTCTTCTGTACAGATTTTTTCAGAAGCAACGTAAGTGGTAAAGCTATGTGCTTTCCCTTCCTGCCAGCTTAATACAGGATAAGCCCCACAATTTGCTTTAAACTTTTCGCCTAAAGCTTTATTTAAAGCTTTTAATTCGTCTTCTGTAACAGCTTTTCCAGTACCAATCACTTCTTCAAGACCTTGACCTAAATTACCGCCAAAGTCTGCAATACCATCGCTTTCTAAGTAATAGCAATTCTGTAGTGTTAATATAGCAGCTGCATTACCACCACCTACAATGCCAGAAACAGAAGTTAAAGCAGCATCTGTGGTTGTTGAAATTTTTCCTGCATTATACACATTCGTACATTCTACCTGATTTCCCTGTGCATAACCGATGATACCACCCGCACCTCTTTCTACAGTCGTTGCTGTTGCATAAACGTCTCCCAGATTGTATACATTAGAAACCTTGCTTCCATAGTTACGTCCTACAATACCACCGATGGCTGCACCTGTAGTTGCCTTAACTGTTCCTTTATTGAAACAACTATCTACAGTGGCAATATGTCTGGATGTATCACACAGATAAGCTACAATACCACCAACATGATGGATGCCTGTAATATTGGCACTGTTGCTACAGTTTACAACCTGTGCCTTACCCTGACTACTAGCATAAATATATACGTCACCGACAATGCCACCCACTTCTGTGCTGGTTCCTGTTATATCTGCTTCATTGGTGCATCCTGTAATGAGAGCGTCGCTTGTACTCTCACTGGCAAGTGTCACATAGCCAACAATACCTGCTGCTGAATTAGCATTAGCTGTAATCGTTCCTTTATTTACACAATTTTTAACCGTAATGCCTGCTGCCGCATTGCCGACAATACCTCCTGTGTAAGCACCACTAGAAATAACGGTTCCTTCATTTACACAATTCGTAACAGTGATGCTTGTTGCCGCATTACCAACGATACCGCCTGTATAAGCACCGCTAGAAGTAATCTTGGCTTCATTTGTACTGCCTGTCACTTGTACATTACCTGAAGTATTTCCAAGGAGTCCACCTACATAGCCTGTACCTGTAACAGCTACCTTATTGACACAGTTTTCTACAACTAAGTTTTTATCAGCGGATAAGATACTAACATAGCCAACCAGACTGCCCGTTCCTCCAGTGCTTACAGCCGTTTCTGTTTTTGTCACAGTTCCTTCCACTGTTAAATCTTTAATTGTGGCTACCCCAATGTAGGGGAAAAGTGCTACTGCATCGTCTTCACTGTTGATAGAAATCGTAATGGTTTTTCCATTTCCATCAAAAACACCATTATATCTTTCCTCATTGGTTCCAATCATGAGATTTTCTGTTGCAGTGATGTTTTCTGTTAATCTCACATTGATGGCTGTCTCACCCTTTTCCACCTGTGCTGCCGACCAATCTAAATCGGTTGTAGTAGCCAGTAAATAGGTGCCATCCTCATCCTGTTGGGGTGCTGCTATTTCTACTTCTTTTACTTCCCATGCCAGCAGAGGGTAACCACCGTCTGGATTGGTCACAAAAGCATCTCCCAACTGTGCTGCACAATTCTTTAATTCTGCTTCTGTGCATTTACCCGTATCTTCAATCGGAGTCTGTCCACCAGCTCCATAGGTGGAAGTTCCCTCTAACCAGTAGTAGTTACTTAAAGCAGCTGCATAAGTTGCAGTCCAGATAGAACCCACTGCTGAGCCTGAATATTTCGCTGATGTTGCTTCATCTGCACTGTACTTATTCGTTACCTGTCCAGCATTGTAGATGTTCTGAATCGTTGTCTGTCTTCTCATTAAACCGACTACGCCACCTACACCATATTGTCTAAAATCAGAAAAACCTTCCACGTTTCCTAAGTTATAACAATTCTCAAGCGTTTCATAGGATTCATATAAACAGCCAGCTACACCACCTACATAGGAGTCACCTGTTATGTTTTCCACACGAATCGTACCTTTATTATAACAGCCTGAAATAGTAACTGGAGAACCGTTTCCACCAATTGCATAGGCAACAATGCCAGCCACATAAGTGCTATTTTTACATGATGCCGTAATTGTTGCTTCGTTTCCACAATTTTCAATCGTGGTATTACTTGCTGCCTGTCCCACTAAACCTGCTACTTTATTATACCCATAGACAGAGCCTGCCACTACTACATTTTTAATCGTTGCTCCCGAAGTTCTTGGAAACAACCCATGTTCGACATACGTGGATTCATCTTTATTATTTAATGTAATGGTATATCCATTTCCATTGAATGTACCTTTGTATGCAACATTCGTCACACCAATTTCCGTATTGTCATTTGCTACAATGTCATTTGTGATTTTCACATTAATACCCGTGTTTCCACCAATGACTTGTTCTGATACCCATGTTAATTCATCAGCAGTACCTACCAAATATGCACCTGTATCATCTTGGCTAGGCTCAGAAGATGCTGCATATGTCCTTATTGGCATCACTGCCATTAAACAAAACACCGTTGCCACTACAAAAAGTACGGCCCAAATGTGTTTCCCTATTTGTTTCATAAGACCTCCTTATTCGCATTTCATCCATTTATCTGTTATTATTTGCTCTCTCAACTGCCTCATCGAACCATGATAAGGCAGTCGAGAATCCTAACATCTGTTTTACTTTACCGTGACAGAAACTTTTTTATTTACACCATTTTCAGCCACGACATAAATCGTACAGGTTCCTTTACCTACTGCAGTAATCTTGCCATTTGCATCTACTGTTGCAACCGCTGTATTTGTTGAACGATAACGAAGCTCTGCTACGTATCCAGGAAGTTCTTTCTTCTTATCTGTATTCGTAACGGTAGCGGAAATGCTGCTTGTTTTACCGGCACTTAATTCCACCGTTGTCTTTGCTACTGTAATACTCTTTGCATTTGTAGCAGTTGCATGAGAACCGCCCACTACATAGTAAGATAATGTATTTCCAACAAAAGTCTTTTTACCATTGATGGTACGATAAGCTTTAACCACGACTTTATAAGCTCCTGTTTGACTCAAGCTGCTAATTGTACAAGATGATATGGTGTTCTTTGTTATCGTCTTTGTAGCTTTTGTACTAAATGCCTTTGATGCTGTCTGAACAAAAACATCGTATCCATCTGCTGTAGTTACTTTTCCCCATTTGACAGTGAGGGTTTTGCCACTCATGCTCACTTTCGCACTAGCATTTAAGGCATTTTTATTCGCTGTCGTATTGGTCTTAATCGTAAAGGTCTTCGTTACAGTACCGCCATAATTTCCATTGAAGGTAATCGTTGCTTTTGCTGTTCCAACTTCTGTATTATTCTTGTAAACGACTGTATAGTATTTTGCAGCAATTGTCTTTCCGTCTGCATCCTTTACAGTAACCTTCGGCTGTTTTGCTGAACCGTCATAATAATAGTTCGTTGTTGCTAAGCTTACAGATGCAATCTTCGCAATTGCCGTAACATCGGACTTCTTGCCACATACCGTACAATGGTGACTCTGGCTGCCAGCCTTCTTTGTAGTTGCTTTGGTATCCACAGTCCAATCACTGCTATACTGATGGCTTAATTTTGGAAGAACCGTCTGTTCTACAAGAGTTGCTTTGCATACTGTACAGTAGCTTCCCTCACTGAGTCCTGTCTTCGTACAGGTAGCTGCTGTTCCTGAAATCGCTTTTTCTGTATGTCCTTTGGCTGGGATGACGGTAGATTCTTTTACTGCACCACAAACACTACAGCGAACAGACTGGCTTCCGTCCTCTGTACAAGTCGCCTCTTTATCAACGGTAGCATTTTCTTCCCAACTGTGTCCTTTTTCATCAATTCCTCGTGTTTCTACAGTTTGGCAAATCTTACAGGTATGTTGTTCGCTTCCCTTATCTGTACAATTTGGAGAGCTGACAGATACCCAATCGTTAAAGTCATGTCCTGTTGCTGGAATGACGGTCTGTGCTGTAAGGATTTCTCCACATACGGCACATTTCTTGCCTGCTGTTAATCCCGTTTTCGTACAAGTAGCTGGTTCTTTAGGAATATCTTCTTCTGTATGTCCTATTTTCTCAATTACTTTCTGTTCAACTAGAATTTCACTACATACAGAGCATTTCTTACCTGCTTCTAATCCTGTTTCTGTACAAGTAGGCGCTACTGCTTCCAGAACTTCTTCTGTATGTCCTTTAGCACTTCCTTCGTCTGTAATGGTATCAGTTGTGCCACATCCATAAATACATTCTGCGGTCTTGGTGCCGTCTTTTGTACAAGTTGCGTTGTTATCAGACTTATAGTCTGTATATTTATGTGCCTTGCTGCCTTCATCTGCGATAGTGTCTGTAGTATTACAGCCTTCATAGTCACAAACTGCAGTCTTCGTACCATCTTCTGTACAAGTCGCATTGCCATCGGATACATAAGTTGTAAATGTATGCTCATGGTCTGTTTCCCAATCTAAAATCGGATAGCCTTTGTGATAAGAAGGATTGGTATTGGCTTTAAAAGCATCGCCCAGTTCTGTTGGTAGGGATTTCAAATTCTTAGCGGTGATTTCTATTGCAGAATTGCCATACGTTCCATTTAATTCACCACCTGCACTGGAAGCTGCACTACCTAATAGGTAATATGCATTTTCTAATGTTAAAGCACAGGTTGAGCCTCCTGCCCCGACAATACCGCCATAGCAGGCGATGTTCTTATAATTCGTTGTATAGGCTGAATAAGTGGTACTCACTTTTCCTGCATTGTAGACATTTGTACACACACTGGTCTGTACACCGTTTGATTCCAGCTTTCCGACAATACCACCAGCACCACTTTGTGAATGTCCAACCTGTGAATAAACCGTTCCTACGTTATAAGAGTTACTGATTTGTGCTCCTCTACTACAACCAAGAATACCACCAATAGCCCCATAAGTATAAGCACTACCTGATGCTGTATAATTATTGCCCGTAATGGTACCCGTATTATAGCAACGATCAATATTATAGGTCGTACCCGGGTTATTTATATTATTAATATAGGCTGCAATACCACCAACGGCATACTTTCCAGTAATATTTCCTTCATTGCTACAGCCAACAATCTGAATGATTTCTTCTGCTGTAGCATCACTATTCATGGTACTAGAGGCAATAATACCAGCTACATAATTGGTACCAGATACATCTCCATAGTTTGTACAATCACTAATACGAACCTTCGTAATTTCCCATGTAGTAGCTGGTGCTTGTCCAATGATACCTGCTATATAACTAGATGTCCCCTGTACAGTACCTTTGTTCACACACTTACTCAGCGTGATTACGGCATCGTCATCCGCATAGGCAACAAAGCCACCTGCACCATAACTTCCAGAAGTAATATCTCCTTCATTTGTACAATTCGTCATTGTCAGATTGCTTAACGCATAACCCACAAATCCTCCCAGATGAGATTCTGCATAAACGGAAGCCTTATTCACGCAGTTTTCCAGAACCACTCCTATTTTGTCTTCATCGTCCATTTTTCCAAAGTCAATTGTTCCAATGAAAGCAGATGTTCCAAAATAATCCGTATCACTCTCTGTTTGATATGTCATCGTGACACTTCCTGCAACAGTAAGATTCTTAATCGTTGCATTCCCAATGTAAGGGAATAAAGCTGTTGGTCCTTCTTCGTCTGAAGTAATATCAATCGTTAATGTCTTGCCGTTACCATCAAAAGTACCGTTGAATTGATGTTTTCCAGTACCTGCATAACGAATGTCTTTACTACCAATCATTGTATTTTTATGAGCTGTGATATCTGCTGTCAATTTTACATTTATGGTTGTAGCATTGCTTCTGGTAACCGTTTCTGCTATCCAATCCAACTCACCAGCTGTCCCAACTAAATAAACACCATTTTCATCCTGCTTCGGTTCTCTCGCTGTTGCAGAACCTTCGTCCGTTACTGTATCCTTTGTACCGCATCCATAATCGCATTCTGCTGTTTTTGTTCCATCCGTTGTTGCTGTGGCATCCCCGTTGGATACATAATTTGTAAATTTATGTGGTAATGTGTCACCTATTACTTTCGTATCTATTGCACCACATCCATTATCACAAGTGGCTGTTTCTGTTCCACTTGGTCTACAAGTGGTTGGGTTATTGTCACTGACATACTTTGTAAAGCTATGTGGAACCTCTGTTTCCCAGCTCAACAATAAAATCTCATCGCTGCAGCCTTGATTCACTTTAAAAGCATCGCCTAAATCATCTGCTTTTGCACGTAAAGCATCTGCATCTTCGCACTTACCTTGTAAAGAAAGTCTGCTTCCTGCGTATAATCCGTCTAAACCATACAAAGTTCCTTTATTTTCTAACCAATAAAAATTAGACGTTGCATCAAAAACACCATTTGAGGTGAATTTAGCACAACCCACAATAGCACCCATCTGTTCATATTCATAGTCCGTTAATTCTTCGCTATTCCAAAGATTCACCAGTTCCCCCTGATTATAGAGATTTTGGAGTGTTACCGTTTGTTTTGCATACAGAGTTCCAATTAAACCACCCAGACCACAATATTGTACTCCTGATGGTGGATTAACAGTAGGGTCATAAGAAGTATAACTTGTAATCGTACCTGTGTTATAACAGTTTTCTACAGTCAAATCTAAGTCTAGCGTGTTTACACCCCCATCTGCTACATATCCAATCAAACCGCCCATACCTGTGGGGCTTATCCCTAACGTACAAAAAACATTTCCCTTATTGTAGCACCCAGAAACCTTTATTGTTCCCTCGGCTTTACCAATCAGACCTCCTGCAAGTCCATAATTCGGTCCTAATTCTACATCTGCTTCATTTCCACAATTGATAACCGTGGTATTCTTCGCCCATCCAATTAAACTACCTACTCGTTGAATCCCATATACAGAACCTGAAACAATCAAATTTTTAATGGTTGCACCATCCGTAAATGGAAAGAGTCCTGCGTCTCCATAACGAGGTGCATTGTTGCTAATCGATACGGTAATGGTATGTCCATCTCCATCAAATACACCTGAATATACTGCCGCATAAGAGTTATCCTCTGCATCTCTGGCATATAAATCGTTACCAATTCCTAAATTCTGAGTGGCCGTGATATCTGCAGTTAATTTTACATCAATACCTGTTTCTCCTGCATTAACCTTTGCCGCTATCCAGTCTAGTTCTTCCGTTGTACCGACCAGATAGGTACCGTCACTATCCGTTTTCGGTTCAATGGCTTCTGCGGAAGCTTCCAGCTTTGTACTCATCCATGCAAGCATTGCTATTATGAAAAATAATACAAAGTACCTGAAAATGTGTCTTTTTGATTCTTTCATCAAAATTCCTCCTTTTCTATTTTTGTTATAAAGAATATTTGCTTTTATTATTTGTTATTCTTTTTTATGTCTTATAGAATGCTTTCCATAGATATTCCACTAAAAAAGCCGCCTCCCTATTCGGAAGGCAGCTTCATTGATGATACATCTACCGTACACACAAAAATCGCTCACAATTGCGGTTTAAGAGCGTCTAATGACTGAGATAAACATTCTAAACTATACTCCTTCTCAAACACGAAAAGCATATTTATTTCCAATTCAAGTCGAGTTCTGCGAGACTTGGTGCACGATTCGTGTTGTCCATTAGGACAACGTTTTCTTATACGAATCGCTGCACATCCC
>CAZLTS010000026.1:0-8751 GCA_964562495.1 uncultured Lachnospiraceae bacterium
TCTATTCTCCATGGACAGATTTAGATGCCATTATGCGAAAGGAACACATTCCACTGTTTGCCGTAGAATCCCAGGATCCCATTAAGGATTTTGATTTTCTTGGTATTACCATACAGTACGAAATGTGCTATACAAATATTTTACAGATTTTGGATTTAAGCCAGATTCCCCTTCGCGCTGTAGATCGTACAGAGGACGACCCCATTGTAATCGGTGGCGGACCTTGTACTTATAATCCGGAACCCATTGCAGAATTTTTTGATATTATCAACATTGGGGAAGCAGAAGTTGTTTATGATGATTTTATTGAATTATATAAGCAGGTAAAAGCAAATGGCGGCAGTCGTATGGACTTTTTGCGACAGGTTGCCAAAACGCCGGGTATGTATGTCCCTCAGTTTTATGATGTGACCTATAAGGAGGATGGCACCATTGCGTCTTTTTTCCCTATTGTAGACGATGTGCCTGCCACCATTAAACGGCAGATTGAAATGAAAATGAGTGATACTTACTATCCCACAAAGCCTCTGGTGCCGTTTATTCAGGCAACTCAGGATCGTGTTGTGTTAGAGATTCAGCGAGGCTGTATTCGAGGCTGCCGTTTTTGTCAGGCTGGACAGGTTTATAAGCCTGTGCGGGAAAGAAGTCTGGAATTTTTAACAGAGCATGCAGTTGAGATGTTAGATAGCACTGGTTATGAGGAAATATCCTTAAGCTCCTTAAGCTCCAGTGATTATAGTCACTTGCCGGAGTTAATAGATTTCTTAATTGACCACTGTGGAAAGAAGCGGGTAAATATTTCCCTGCCTTCTCTTCGGATTGATGCATTTTCCTTAGATGTGATGCAGAAGGTACAGGATGTAAAGAAAAGCTCCTTAACCTTCGCACCAGAAGCAGGAACCCAGCGTCTTCGTAATGTAATTAACAAAGGATTAACAGAAGAGGTTATTTTAAAGGGTGCCGGTCTTGCTTTTCATGGTGGATGGAACCGGGTGAAACTGTATTTTATGCTGGGACTTCCTACAGAAACGCCAGAGGATGAAGCTGGTATTGCCCAGTTGGCAGAAAAGGTGGCTATGCTTTATTATGACGAGATTCCTAAGGAAGAACGCCATGGTAAGGTGCAGGTTACAGCCAGTGCCTCCTTCTTTATTCCTAAGCCTTTTACAGCATTGCAGTGGGCACCTATGTACCCTTGTGAAGAATACGACCGTCGTGCCCATTATGTAAATGATCAGGTTAAGGCGCAGTTAAATAAAAAGAGTATTAAATTTCAGTGGCATAATGCAGACGTATCTGTATTAGAGGGTATTTTAGCCCGTGGTGACCGAAGAGTATCCAAAGCCATTTTACGCGCCTATGAAAAGGGCTGTATCTATGATGCGTGGTCTGAGTCCTTCCGTTATGACAAGTGGCAGGAGGCTTTGGCAGAAACCGGCATTACAGAGGAATTTTATAATTTAAGACAACGTGATTTAGATGAAATATTCCCTTGGGACTTTATTGATACAGGCGTTACCAAGGACTACCTGAAACGGGAATGGAAACGTGCCATGCAGGAACAGGTTACGCCAAACTGCCGTATGGCATGCGCCAACTGTGGTGCCCAGAGCTTTGGAGGAGGTGTATGCTTTGAAAGTAAGAATTAAGTTTGCAAAACGTGGTTCTATGAAGTTTGTAGGACATTTGGATATCATGCGTTATTTTCAAAAAGCAATCCGAAGAGCGAATATCGATGTGGCCTATTCAGAGGGCTTTAGCCCCCATCAGCTGCTGTCCTTTGCCAATCCATTGGGCGTAGGGCTAGAAAGCGAAGGGGAATTATTTGATATGACGCTGGCAAGCCAACAGGATGTTACGTGGATTAAAGATGCGCTTAATGCACAAATGAATCCAGAAATGGAAATTATAGATGTGTGGGCACTTCCTGAGGATGCCAAGAAATCCATGTCCTTAGTATGTGCTGCCGATTACCGCATTATTTTCCGTAATGGCTATGAACCAGGTGAAAAGTTATCCACAAAATTATCCACATTTTTGGAGCAGGATGAAATTTTAGTTATGAAAAAGACGAAATCCAGCGAAAAAGAAGTGGATATTAAACCGATGATTTTTACAATGTACTTGGAAGAAGATAACAGTATTTATTTGAAGGTAGCAGCAGGCAGTGTAGAAAATTTAAAGCCATCTACAGTTATGGAGGCATTTTGTAACTATATCGGTCAGTCCTATACACCGTTTACCTGTATGTTTACACGATTGAATTTATACTTAAGTGATGACACAGTGCAAGAGGAAAACTAATGGGAAAGCGGATAATCACAAAAAATGGTTCTCTTATTTTATCTGCAATGTTGGAGGATAGGAAGGCCAAGGAGCTGCACTGTTATGCAGATACGAAAGCAATTTTAAACCATATTTACATTGGCAAGGTAAAAGACGTGGTGCCTTATTTAAATGCAGCCTTTGTACAGATTACCCCTGAGGTGAAGGGGTATCTTGACTTAAACCATGCCAAAAACTGCATCTTCGTTAATCCTAAGACAAACCACACACTTTGTGCCGGTGATGAAATTCTGGTGCAGGTGGTAAAGGAGGCAATGAAAACAAAGGACCCTGTTTTATCCTGTGACTTGCAGATTGGCAATAAATATAGTGTTATAACGTATGGAAAATGTTTCTTGGGATTTTCTAATAAGATTAAGGATGAAGACTGGAAGGAACAGGTTCGTAAGCTTTGTGAGCCTTTAATTACAGAACAGTTTGGATTTATTGTGCGTACCAATGGCTATGAATTAACGCCTCAGGAGATATATGAGGCATTAAAGAAACTGGCAGATTCTTTTAACAGGCTTATAACAACAGCTATGCACCGTCCCTGTTACTATGAGGTTTACAAAGAGCCGGAAGGTTATCTGCTAGATATTCAAAACAGTTATTCTCAGAGTTTACAAGAAATTATCACAGACATACCACAAATATACGATACAATTAGGTTGTTTTTACAAGAGAATCAGCCGGAGGATTTGGTTAAGCTTCGTTTATATGAGGATGCCTCCTATCCCTTACAGAAGGCTTATAGCTTATGTAAGCTGTATCAGGACGCTGTCAATCCCCATGTATGGCTAAAATCCGGCGGTTATTTAATTATTGAGCCAACAGAAGCATTAACTGTAATCGACGTAAATACAGGAAAGCTGCAAAGTAAAAAGCGTGACAAGGAGGCTGTATTTTATAAGCTTAATCTGGAAGCCTGCCATGAGATTGCCAGACAGCTTCAGATTCGGAACATTTCAGGCATTGTGATTATTGATTTTATTAATATGACTCCGGAATATGAAAAAAGATTTTTAGAAGATCTTCCAGCTATTTTTAAGCAGGATTCCATACCGGTTCATGTGGCAGGTATAACCAGCTTAGGATTAGTTGAACTGACACGTAAGAAAACGAAGGCTTCTATCTATGTATGGAAGCGGGAAATACAGGAAATGGAGTGTGAATAGATGAAAGATGCAAAAGAAGCATCCTTAAAAGAGTTAATAGATAACGGTAAGAAAGGATTATTAGGTGAACAGATACAGCCCTTTACAGAATTAATGATGCAGTATCGTTGTGCCATGCGGGAGATTACGACAAAGCTGGATGTGTTAAACGACGAATTTTCCCTGCAGCACAACCGGAATCCTATTGAACATATAGAATCCAGATTAAAATCTCCGGAAAGCATTTTGGAGAAGCTGGATCGCAAGGGTTATCCTATTTCAGTAAGCAGTATTGAACAGAATTTAACAGATATTGCCGGAATCCGTGTTGTATGTGCATTCCCGGAGGATATCTACCATGTGGCTGACATGCTGGCAAAGCAGGATGATGTAATCGTAGTGGAACGGAAGGATTATATTGCCAATCCCAAGCCCAATGGCTATCGCAGTCTGCACTTAATTGTGGATATTCCTATTTTTTTATCCACACAGAAAAAGCATATGCGGGTAGAGGTGCAGTTTCGTACTATTGCAATGGATTTCTGGGCAACCTTAGAACATAAGCTTAAATACAAGAAGGATATTCCAGACTCTGTAGCCATTGCCAGTGAATTAAAGGAATGTGCAGATGACGTAATTCGTCTGGATTATAAAATGCAGGAAATCAGAAAGCGGATTGCAAAACTGCAGGATATGGAAGTGATTGCAAAAGTTAAAAAAAGTAGTTGACGAAGCAATTTCCTTGTGTTAAACTACATTAGTGTGCCGCACAGTGAGGCTCTAAATGCGTCTATTTTTAATAGAAGCTGCCGTAACTGGCGAGTATTGATAATAGGAGGTGCTATATGTACGCAATTATAGCAACAGGTGGAAAACAATACAAAGTTTCCGAAGGCGATATCGTCAGAGTTGAGAAGTTAGGTGTTGAAGCTGGAGAAGCTGTTACATTTGACCAGGTATTATTAGTAAACAAAGATGGCGAAGTAGTGGTTGGTAATCCGACTGTAGCAAGTGCTACTGTTGAAGCTGATGTTGTTGCAAACGGTAAGGCTAAGAAGGTTATCGTTTACAAGTACAAGAGAAAGACTGGCTATCACAAAAAGAATGGTCACAGACAGCAGTATACAGCAGTTAAGATTACAAAGATCAATGCTTAATATATGCATTCTTAAGCACAAAGAACAGTACCGCGCATTTTCCGTTCGCGGACATGCAGGATATGCCGAGGCAGGTTCTGATATTGTTTGCGCAGCGGTTTCCGTATTAACCATACACACTGTGAATGCCATAGAAACACTTACAGATGCGAAGTTGGAGTATATGGAGGAGGACGGATTGGTGGATGTGAATTTTTTAGATTCCCTGCCCCATGAAGCGCAGTTGTTCATGGATGCTTATGTATCATCTTTGAAACAGACCATACAGGCGTATGGTAAGCAGTATATACACTTAGAAATCAGGGAGGTGTAAACCTATGTTGAATATGAATCTTCAGTTATTTGCTCATAAAAAGGGTGTTGGTTCTACAAAGAACGGCAGAGATTCTGAGGCTAAGAGATTAGGCGCAAAGAGAGCAGACGGACAGTTTGTTAAGGCTGGTAACATTTTATACAGACAGCGTGGAACAAAGATCCATCCAGGTGTTAATGTTGGACGTGGTGGTGATGATACACTATTTGCATTAACAGATGGTATCGTTCGTTTTGAGAGAAAGGGTAGAGACAAGAAGCAGGTTTCTATTTACCCTGTCGCTGAATAATTTTTGCTATTTGAGACTCCAAATCACTACGCTGGTTTGGAGTCTTTGTACTATAGAAAGGAATTGGTAGCAGTATGTTTGCAGACAGAGCCAAGATAACAATTAAATCCGGTAAGGGTGGAGATGGTCATGTATCTTTTCGCCGGGAACTGTTTGTGCCGGATGGTGGTCCGGACGGTGGTGACGGTGGACGAGGCGGCGATATTATTTTCGTTGTAGATGAAGGCTTAAACACCTTAGGAGATTTCCGTCATAACCGGATGTATAAGGCCCAGGCCGGCGAAGAAGGCGGCAAGAAAAATAAACATGGTAAAAACGGCGAGAATTTAATTATTAAAGTGCCGGAGGGTACCGTAATCCGCGAATTTGAAACAGGAAAAGTAATTGCAGATATGTCAGGAGACAACCGCAGAGAAGTGATTTTAAAAGGTGGTCGTGGCGGTAAGGGCAATCAACATTATGCAACTGCAACCATGCAGGCACCTAAGTATGCCCAGCCCGGTGGTAAAGCCCAGGAGCTGGTTGTAACATTAGAGCTTAAGATTATTGCAGATGTTGGACTGGTAGGATTCCCGAATGTTGGTAAATCTACATTTTTATCCCGTGTATCCAATGCCAGACCGAAGATTGCCAATTATCACTTCACCACTTTATCACCCAACTTAGGTGTTGTAGATATGGAAGGCTGTAATGGTTTCGTGATTGCAGATATTCCGGGACTGATTGAAGGTGCAGCAGAGGGTGTAGGATTAGGTCATGCATTCTTGCGTCACATTGAACGTACCAAGGTGTTGATTCATATGGTAGATGCAGCTTCTACAGAAGGCCGGGACCCTTTAGAAGATATAGATAAGATTAATGCAGAGCTTGAAAAGTATAATGCAGGCTTAATGAATCGTCCACAGGTTATTGCAGCCAATAAGGTGGACTGCATCTTTGATGGTGATGAAGATCCCATTGCTAAGATAAAAGAGAAATATGAGCCTTTGGGCGTGCAGGTATTCCCCATTTCTGCCGTATCCGGTCAGGGTATTAAAGAATTATTATACGCAGTACAGAAGCTGTTAGATGAGACGGATAGTGCTCCTGTAACCTTCGAAAAGGAATACTTCCCAGAATATTACATGGATGCACCAGACGAACCTTACACAGTAGAAAAGGTAGAAGATGGCGTATTCTCTATTGAAGGACCGAGAATTGAACGTATGCTTGGTTATACCAACTTAGAATCTGAGAAGGGCTTCCAGTTCTTCCAGAACTTCATGAAGGATAATGGTATCTTAGAAGAATTAGAACAGTTGGGTATTGTTGACGGCGATACTGTTCGTATCTACGGACACGAATTTGACTATTATAAATAGAATTGAAATGGAGAAAAATATGACGAGCAAGCAAAGAGCTTATTTAAAGGGACTGGCTATGACCATGGAACCTATTTTTCAGTTGGGTAAGGCAAGCTTAACCCCTGAATTTACGAAATCGGTAGACGAAGCGTTAACAGCCAGAGAATTAATTAAGATTACCGTATTAAAGAATTGTTTTGATGACCCCAAGGTGGTTGCACAGGCACTGGCAGAGCGTACCCGTTCCCAGGTTGTTCAGGTAATTGGACGCAAGATTGTGTTATACCGTCATGCCAAAGACGGCAAGATAGTATTGCCAGAATAAGACTGAGTTATCGTTTTAACTTGCCGGGCAAGATAGTATTGCCGGAATAAGTTTAATTTACGTGGAGGATGTATATGAGAATCGGTATTATGGGTGGCACCTTTGATCCCATTCACAATGGGCATATAACCCTTGCCATGGAGGCATATAAGCAATTTCATTTAGACCAGATTTGGTTTATGCCAAGTGGCAATCCACCCCATAAGCCAAATGCCGTTGTGGCAACCAATGCACAGCGTAAACGGATGGTGGAGCTGGCGATTGCAGATTTCCCTTATATGTGCTATAACGGCATGGAAATGGAGCGAGAGGGCTATATTTATACAGCAGATACTATGGCTATTTTACAGGAAGATTATCCAGAACATTCCTTTTATTTTATTCTGGGTGCAGATTCATTGTTTTCCATTGAGAAGTGGCATGAGCCTTGTAAGCTTCTGGCTATTACCCATATTCTGGCTGCATGCCGGGATAGCTATGATGATACTGCCTTACTTAAGCAGATTGCCTATTTACAGGGAAAATACAATGCAAGGATTGAATTATTAAAGATTACACCCATTCCTTACTCCTCCCATGAAATTAGACAGTGGTATCAGGACGGACTTAACATTATGCAGTATATCCCCCCGCAGGTTACAGCATATATAAAAAAGGAAGGCATTTATGATAAATCAATTTCCGGAAATTAACGAAAAGTTAAAGCAGGCATTAAAACCCAGCCGTTATGAGCATACATTAGGCGTGGCCTATACTGCAGCAAATATGGCTATGGTTTATGATGTAGATATCCATCAGGCATTTTTAGCTGGATTACTGCATGATTGTGCCAAGTGCATCCCAGACGAAGAGGCACTGGCCTACTGTAATACCCATGGGATATCCGTATCCGATTACGAAGCAACCCATTTATATTTGTTGCACGCCAAGGTAGGCGCCTATATGGCAAAGGAGGTTTACCACGTTACGGATAAGGCGATTTTAGATGCCATTTTCTGGCATACGACAGGTACCAGGCAAATGTCACCACTGGCACAGATTCTCTATGTTGCTGACTATATCGAGCCTGGCAGAAAAGATTTCCCAGGGCTTAAAGACGCCAGAAGGGCTGCATTTGGCGATTTAAATTACATCACAGCCCTTGTGTTACACCAATCCTATGCGTATTTGACCCAGCGTCATGGAGATGCCATAGATGAAAATACAAAGATAGCGTATGCATACTATAAACATTACCTACAATAGCATGGTAATAGCGTGAAAATCACATTGGAATGGAGGTTCATATGACAGCGAAAGAAATGGTGAAAATTGCTTACGAAGCATTAGAAGATAAAAAAGGAATTGATGTTACAATCCTTGATATTACCCCAGTTACTGTAATTGCAGATTATTTCATGATTGCCAGCGGCAGCAACCGAAATCAGGTACAGGCTCTGGCAGATTCTGTTCAGGAAGAATTAGCAAAGCAGAATATACATCCAAAGCAGGTGGAAGGATATCAGACAGCTAATTGGATTCTTCTTGACTATGGTGATATCATTATCCATGTATTTAACGAAGATGACCGCATGTTCTACGATTTAGAACGCATCTGGAAGGATGGAAAAGAAGTAGCGGTTTCAGATATTTTATAAATTGGAGCGAAAAACCCACTACCTTTAGGTGGTGCGTCTAAGGGATTTTTAGAAAAGGCGTATTTTGCTGATAGTTTTTGTGCGGTTAACAAAAGAAGAACAGTCATGAAGTAGTTTCGAGCTACCTCATAGCTGTTCTTTTATTTGCCACAATTTTCCAATCTGTGTGAAAGAGCGGTATAATTACCACGCTCATCTATACCAC
>CAZLTS010000027.1:0-8648 GCA_964562495.1 uncultured Lachnospiraceae bacterium
CCATGCTCCTTTAATACGCTAAGACGCCAATTCATCAATTTATTGTAATCTGGTTCATCTCTGGTTGTCCGCTTTAGCTCTGGAATACCACTTGCCTCGGCAAATGCAATCCAAATTTCTGGTACTAATACCCCTTCTAAATCTAAACATGTTATATACATTACATTGTCCTCCATTTCATTCTTCCTATGGTACTGTATCACACATGAAGTCCTTATGTCAATAAGATAAAATCTCGTTTCCCTCTTCTGTAATCAGAATGGTATACTCCCACTGAGCTGAAAGGGAGCCATCTTCTGTATATATGGTCCAGCCGTCATCGTCATCACAGAATACATCCGGTTCTCCCATATTAATCATAGGTTCTATAGTAATGGTCATACCCGGAACTAAAATCGTGCCGCTACCCGGTTCTCCAATATGAGGTACCCAAGGATCCTCATGGAACTGCACACCTACGCCATGACCACCGATTTCACGCACTACGCTGTATCCATTTTCTGTAGCACGCTTGTTAATGGCGTAGCCAAAATCTCCCAATGTTGTCCACGGCTTTGCCAAAGCGACTGCTTCATCCAGACAATCCTTCGTTACCTGTACCAGTTTCTTAGCCTCCTCTGATACATCACCAATTAAAAACATCCGGGACGCATCTCCATAATATCCATCTACAATGGTGGTACAATCAACATTTACAATATCGCCGCTTTTTAATACCCGATTCTCATCTGGGATTCCATGGCATACCACTTCATTAATAGAAGTACACACGCTCTTTGGATAGCCTTCATAGCCTAAACAAGCACAGACTCCGCCTAATTCCTTTGTCTTTTCCACAACTAACCGGTCAATTTCTTCTGTTGTTACGCCTTCTTTTATAAACGCACTCACTGCATCAAGCACCTGTGTATTGATTTCCCCCGCTTTACGAATTCCTGCAATCTGCTGGGGTGTTTTAATCATATCTCGCTGTGGCGCCTCCGCCCACTGATGGGCATGTTGAATCTTTAGAATCCGTTCATCAAATTGTAAATGGCAGTTTTTATATTTTTTGCCACTGCCACACCAGCAGGCATCATTTCTTCCTAGTTTCATTATTTTCTATGTCCTCCTAAGATGTCTTTTAGTAATTGGTACATTTGTTCAAGCTTGATTGGTTTCGCCAGATGACCGTTCATGCCACATTCAATAGATTTCTTCATATCATCATCAAAGGCATTGGCCGACATGGCAACAATAGGCAATTGTCTGCAATCCTCCCGTTCCATACTTCGAATGGCTCTGGTCGCATCCAGTCCGTCCATAACCGGCATCATAATATCCATTAACACCAAATCATAGGTATGGGGTGACGTATCTGCAATCTGTTGGACAGCCTGTTTCCCGTCTCCCACGCAGTCTACCTGAAAGCCCAAATCCTCTAAAATACTTCGGGCAATTTCTGTGTTTAAGGCATTATCCTCTACTACCAGAACCCGGTAGCCTTCAAAGGATACCTCCTCTTCAATCTCTCTGTGCTCCTGAGGAGTTCCCATAGGTAGCAACAACGTAAAGTAGAATAAGCTGCCTTCCCCTAATTCGCTTTTCAGCGTAATACTGCTTCCCATCATTTTAATTAACCGACTGCTAATGGACAGTCCTAAGCCTGTACCCTTCTGTCTGGATACCGTAGTACTTTGTACCTGTTCAAAGGCTCTAAATACTCGTTCCTGTGCTTCCTTCTCGATTCCGATTCCACTATCCTGCACACCAAAATAAAGCCGTACCCGATTGTCTTGCATCTTCTCTTCCCGCACAGTTAATATAATTTTACCATACGCTTCGGTAAATTTCACTGCATTTCCTAATAAATTAATTAAAACCTGCGTTATGCGTAGCTTATCTCCTACAAGCCAGTTATGACGCACGGTAAGCTCCTGACAGAACGTAATCTTCTTATCTGCTGCCTGTGGCCGGATTAACTGACATATGTTATCAAGCATCTGGGATAAGGAAAAATTCTCCGGCTGTAGCTGCATCTTACCACTTTCTATCTTTGACATATCTAAAATATCATTAATTAAACTAAGCAGATAATCCGAAGATAACCGAATCTTCTCCAAGCATGCCTGTACCTTATCCGGATTGTCCATTTGCCGCAAGGCAATGCCTGTCATGCCGATAATGCCATTCATAGGCGTACGAATTTCATGACTCATTCTGGATAAGAAATCTGACTTTGCCTTACTTGCCAGGTCATGCCGCTGTTGATTTAGCTGACTTTGAATGACACTGCTAACTTCCACCAGGTTCTTTCTTTCCTCTTCACTTGCCAGTATATCCTTCTCCAGATTGGCGATAGACAAGATTCCCATAGCGGAACCGTTATCATATAAGAGTGCACTACAGCCATTTTTGGCGCCTTCTATCTGAATAAACTTCTCTTTCTCTGGCGTTAATGGAAGCTTTTCATTCCATATATATAATCCTTCTGCAGCAATCTGCTTATAGAACTGTTCCCACTCCTCTTCTTCATAGGTTACGCCATGCAATTCTTCCTTTCGTGCATTTAAATGCCACTGATACTCTGCCATAAGAGAACGAAAATCCGGTCGAATTACGGTAAGCACTACATCACTCGCACCATAATACTGGCCAATCTTACGAAACATAAGCTGCATCTGTGCTTCTAAGTTATTACCCTTGCCAAACAACAACAGACCTAAGGAAACCAGATTAACACGGCTTCCATATTCTGCCGAAACAAGCTGTTTTCCCAGCGAATGCTCCGGTGGCAATGGCACCGGTGTCTCAATCTTATCATAACGATAGTAGCTGTTCTGAGTTTTAACTGCCTCCCGATTTGCCAGCTTAGCCCTGCCGATTAATGCCTGTGTGGTAATCTCCATTTCTCCTTTGGCCATGCCGCCATGAAACAGAATCTTAAAAATCTGCGGATTAAACTGTGTACGAAGCTGCCCCTGTAACAGATTAAAATACTGAATGGCTGTATACTGGTTTTCTCCCGGCATCCAGACGCAAAAGGCATTTCCCTTATATCGGATTAGAATGCTTTTACCTTCTTGCTGCTCACGTACCAGCCGACCGAACTCCTCTAGAATCATATCACCGAAGGTAATCCCATTTTCTTCATTAATCTCCCGCAGATTATCTATGGTTAGATATAGAAGCACTCCATCCGGCTGTTCCATTCTGGCTTCCCCTAGCTGCTCCACACCTACAATATACGAGTAGAATCCGGTAACACCATCCATCGTAACACGACGCAACTCCCGTTCTTCCTTTTCCTTCCGCTTCTGGATATCCGCGAAGCTTCCTACCAGCTTCCACCGATTTCCTTCTGTATCATAGATAACCTTACCATGTAACAGATTCCAGCTGTAATTCTCCTCTCCCTTTCTCTTTAGCCGGAACTCCATATGTACCACGTCTACGCTGTCCGTAAATAATTTTTTTACCTTTTCCCTATCTTCTTCATAAACTGGAAGCAAATCAAACAGTCCGGTTTCCAACTGTCCACAATCCCATCTGCCATCCATTTGTTTACTATTAATAATATCAACCTTCTGATTGGTCAAATCATAGGAAAAGAAGGTAACCTCTGTTGTCTCTAACACAATCCGATACAACTCTTTTTCCTCAAGCAGCACTTCCTCTGCTGCCTTCTGCCGATTGTTCAGGTCTAATACCACA
Organism: uncultured Lachnospiraceae bacterium; assembly: GCA_964562495.1. Lineage (GTDB taxonomy): Bacteria > Bacillota > Clostridia > Lachnospirales > Lachnospiraceae > CANQSA01. The sequence continues at coordinate 3,694 of CAZLTS010000027.1, forward strand.
TCATAGATAGAATCTACCTCGTAAATATTGGACGGTGTAAATTCCTCCAGACCGCTTCTTCCTTTTCCAATACATGCCACCAATCGCTGTATAGGCTTTGTAATCCGATGAATAACAAAGCTAATACAAATAATTCCAAAAATAAGACCTATGGACAGTGCTACAACAATCCAGAAATACAGCTGTCTGCTTAATCCAAATAGTTCTTCTTCCTTTGTCAATCCAATTAACACCCAGTCTGCATCCCCATATGGGTTATGCGTACTGTATATTTTAAGTGGGTAAGCAGACCCATATATCTGCTGCGTACCTATGGTGACATTCTCTATCAGAGACAGATTATCATACTTGGTGTCTGCCAGTGTGAAGGTGTCTCCTGCCTCCTGTACCAGCTCATATAAAACACCAGTGCCTGCAACCGGCGTATAATTACCATCTTCTCCCACAACAGCAAGCATATAGCCGCCCTCTTCATTTTCATCTAACTCTCCTGTGGGCAGATAATCATACAAATAGCTCACCGCAATCTCTACCCCCAGAACGCCATACACAACACCATCGTAACATAAGGGTATGGAATAGGTAATCATCTCATGGGAATCCAGTCCATCTGCTCCCAGAATAAACGGACTAGACCAGTAACCCATATCCTTGGCATCGGCATCTGGGTTCTCTACTGCTGCCTTCCATGGCTCATAATAAAACTCCTCGTCCTCCCGATTTCCCATACCGTGCATGGAAAAATAAGTAGTCCAATAGGTATCTAATGGTATGCCAAACTCTCGGGCTAACTGTTTACTTCCCCGTTCCAATAACACATCCGAATAATTCACTGCATTGGTTAATGGGTTGGAATCCCGTAGGAAAAATCCACTTGTCTCTTCTTCTGCTGTCATATCTTCTCCGGTAAAGACAAAGAAAATTCCCGTTGTCAGATTACTCTCCACCATGCTTAAACAATCAGGAAACAGAACCTGCAAAAGTCCATTTCGCAATTCGTTAGAATCCAGCACTTCATCAAGGGTTACATTCTCCTCCTGCAAATAATCTTCAAGCAAAAGATTCATACTGCTTTCCTGCTCCGAAATAGATGACCATCGCTGCGTCATATCGTTTTGCAGAATAATCTTGCGGTTCTCTACGATACGAGACATCATGTTTACAGAATAATTCTGTATGGTTTCTGTGGTTTTTAACATAACAAGGCTGCCCAGAGTCAGAAGGCTCTGGGTCAACATTAGTAAAATGACCGATATAAGAAATATTTTAAATATCGTTTTCTTCTTTTTAATATACTTCATAGCTTATTGTGTAGCGGCAGCCTCTAGTGCCTGACAAAAATCTTGATACCACTGTGTAAATGCCTCATCCGTTAAATAAGGTTCCGTAGCTTCTTCCAGTGACATACCCTGTTCCAGCTTCTTAACAACTTCCTCACGGTCTGCTGCTGCCTTATCTGACAGGTTATATTCTAATACCTTTCTGGCAGAAGAACCGTTTTTAAAACTCTTATTCGTATATAAGGTAACATGCTCCATATCCGAATAAGCCTGCTTTAAGCAGGCATAGGATTTATCTGATACCTCTACATTCTGCTCTTTGATTACTTTATCCAAAACCTCTGTGTCGTTGGCCTCCTTTAAGACCGGCAGATATCCAGAATCTCCACAGAAGGTAATACTGTTCTCTGTCTGTGTAAACCATTTTAAAAATTCCACAGAAGCATATTCATGCTGCTCATCGGTTTTCGTCACAACCATACCTGCACCCTGCTGTACAGCGTAATCCTCACCACCCTCAAAAATCGGTGCTGACATAACCGTATAATCAATGGAATACCGTTCATCCTCTGTTTCCACCTCGTCAGGGAAATACATGGCAGAGGTAGTGGAACCGGTATAGGCTATAATATCCCCGGTCTTAACATCGTCTGAACGGAAGGAACCATATGCTGCAAAGTAACCCTTCACCATAGGTACATAGTAACAGTCCCATAATCTACGAATCAGTTTCTCATCTGTATTAAGCGTAACCGTTCCGTTGTCTACCTGGAAGATTTCCTTGCCCAGCTGGCGCATACCGATACAGAAATAATTCGCCATAGAATCTCTTCCGTAAAATGCCTTACCATCATTGGCAATCTCCGGTGTCTTGGCATCTGTCCATTGATAATACTGCTCTGCCACCGCTACAACGCCCTCAATGGTTTTTAACTGCTCCAGGGAAACATCATTTTCAGCTGCAAACTTGTCCCAGTCCGTCTGGTTAATCATCATAACCTCTGTAGACTTAGCTACAGGGAAAATACGAAGGGAATCATCTTCTGCAATTCTCCCTTCATCAATATAGGAATCTACATACAAATCTAGCTCAGCATCCGTCAAATAATCTGACAGATTCGCCAGAACACCTTCCTGCTCCATCTCATATGCAGTATCTGCATACGAAGAGAAGATATTCGGCATCTCATCAGAGCCTACCTTACCAGCCATAGAATCCGTTACCGCTGTCTCTAAATCGGTTACCGTTCCCTGGCTGACCCCCTGTACGTAAATTCCCTCTTCTTTACCAACGGTGGCATTAAACTCATTAACCAATGCGTCAAAGGCGTTCTGCTGTGCTCCATTGTAATAATGCCACACCGTTATGGAAACCGGGTTCTCCGGGTCTAAGATGGAAGCTTCGTTCTCAGCTTCCTCCTGACAACCCACAAAACAGGTTCCTGTCAGAGCAACTACCATACATGCAGCCGCCAGCTTCTTATAAGATTTTCTAAAATATCTGCCTAGTCTCATAATGCCACCGTCCTCCTTATTCAGTTTATTCGTAACTCAATTTTTATAATTATAGTCCATAATTTTCCTACTTGCAATGGAAAGCGCAAAATTTTTCTAAGTGATTTTTCACACTAGTGCCGCTACTGCTTCACCAAGCACCTGATCGATGCTGTCGTGAATCACCAGATTTGCAGCCTGATCTGCCGAAGTCTTACTCTTATTAATCAGCACTAGATTCTTACCGTTAAAGTACTGAATCAACCCTGCAGCCGGATACACTACCAACGAAGTACCTCCAATAATTAAGGTGTCGGCCTGGGTAATGGCATGAACTGCCCCATTTACAACCCGGTCGTCTAATGCTTCCTCGTACAGCACCACGTCTGGTTTAATAACGCCGCCACACTTACTACAGCGTGGAATGCCAGCTTCCTTTAACACATAGTTACTGTCATAGAATTCATGACACTTCGTACAGTAATTTCGATGAATAGAGCCATGCAGTTCATATACACGCTTACTGCCTGCCATCTGATGCAGCCCATCAATATTCTGGGTCACTACTGCAGTCAACTTTCCCAGCTTCTCCAGCTTTGCCAATGCATAATGGCATGCATTAGGCTTGGCCTCCGGATACATTAGCTTCTCTTTGTAGAATTCATAGAATTCCTCTGTGTACCGCATAAAGAAGCTGTGAGACACCAGCTCCTCCGGTGTAAAGCTGCGATTTAACTTCTGGTTAAATACACCGTCTGCACTTCTAAAATCCGGGATTCCCGATGCTGTGGATACACCGGCACCACCGAAAAATACAATGCGGTTGCTTTCCTTTAGTATGTTTACTAAGTTCTCGTATGCCATGATTGCCTCCTTACAAACCGTCCGAATTTACCAACGAAAGATTACTTTTATTTTTTGGTTGTTACGGTTTTCACTTTGCTCCACGATGAATAATATTTTGTTCCGTTTACTGTTGTGTAAGTACAGATTTGTACATAATACTTCTTCTTTGCCACTAATTTCTTAACGGTTGTTGAGATTGTGCTGTTCTTCTTAACTGTAACCGTCTTTGCTCCACGCATCGACGCCTTAGTTGAATATCTGATTTCATAACCTGTTGTTTGGGACGCCTGCTTCTTCCAGGTGACCTTGAAGCCCTTGGAGGTTGCTGTTAACTTAGAGAGTGTCGTTGCCCTAGGATTAATTTTAAAGGTCTTTGTAAATGTTCCTCTGTAGTTGCCTTTAAGAGTAATCTTTACTGTTGCCTTTCCAACCTTTGAATTGTTGATATATGTAACAGTGTAGTTTGAAGAACTAATCTTCTTGCCGTTGCTGTCTGTAACTGTAACGCTTGGCTTCAGTGCTTTGCCGGTGTAGGTGTAAGCTGTTGCTGAAAGCGTTGCTGTTTTTGCATATGCAATTGTCGTCTTAGACTTAACAGCGCCGCAAACTGAACAGCTTTGAATAATGCTTCCAGCTTTCGATGTTGTTGCCTTTGTCGTTGCCATCTTATAATTGTGGACAAGCTTAGCAATTACTTCACCTTTAATCGTGTCTGTTGTATCGCATCCGTTGTCACAGGCTGCTGTCTTTGACGCTGTCTGACCAGTTGCTGTACAAGTCGCCACCATTGCATCATTATTTGTCACATAATTTGTGTATGCGTGTCCGGTTGCATCTACTGGTATTTCTTCTATCTTTGTATGTGCATCATTATATATACATGTATATGTTATCTCTCCTGTAGATGTACACGTAGCAGTCTTTGTTATCTCACCACTGTTCCACTTGTGATTATCTGCATCTACAGTTCCATAAGACTGTCCACAGTTCTTACATATAGATATATCAGTACATGTAGCTTCGGAGCCTTCCTTAGCTTCATGTTGTATAACAGGAATTATTTCTGTTCCAGAATATCCACATCCTGCGCATGTAACTTTCTTTTCACCTTCCGCTGTGCATGTAGCTTCCTTTGTAATTGTCTCATTCAATGTATGCTGAACGGTTATCTCATAGGATACTTTTACGGCAGGATTATAGGTAGCATATATTGTTACTGTTACATCCCCCGGCTTCAGCATAGTTATAGTTCCTGTGTAATTATTTGTTCCAGTGTATTCTGCCACCGAAGTATCAGAAATCTCCACTGTAAATTCACTATTATCAACAGAAGTC
>CAZLTS010000028.1:0-8566 GCA_964562495.1 uncultured Lachnospiraceae bacterium
TATAATAGGAAATGAAATTTCCTATTATATAAAAAAGCTCGAACCATAAACTGATTCGAGCTTACCTAACAGGGGATGAGAGAATCGAACTCCCGCCAAAAGTTTTGGAGACTCCTATGATACCATTTCACCAATCCCCTAGGTCGTCTAAAACGTACTTGATATTTATACCATAGTGAATTATAAATGTCAAGTGTTTTTTATAAAACCTTTGATAATTCTTTTACATTTCGAATTCCAACCAATTTCATTTCTGCAGGACGTTCACTTTCTTCCAATGCCTCCAAAGATACCTTAGGCATAATGCAAGTATTAAAGCCCAACTTCGCCGCTTCTGCCACCCGCTTTGCCGCCATGCTCACTGCCCGTATTTCACCGCTTAGACCAACTTCACCAAACACAATAGCACCTTGCGGTATTACTTTATCCTTATAACTGGATAGAATAGCCAGTACAATAGCCAAATCCAGCGCCGGCTCATTTACACGCATACCGCCTACTACATTTACGTAGGCATCACATTCCGACAGAGATAAACCCATGCGCTTTTCCAATACCGCCATCAGTAAATTCACTCTATTATAATCTGTTCCAGCTGCTGTCCGTCTGGGCATACCAAAATTCGTTCTGCTTGTCAATGCCTGTATCTCTACTAAAATAGGTCGGGTTCCCTCCATAACGCAGGCAACCACAGAACCGGTGGCATCCTCCGGTCTTCCATTTAACATAAATTCCGACGGATTCTTTACTTCCCGCAGACCGTCCTGGCACATTTCAAATACGCCGATTTCATTGGTAGAACCAAATCGATTTTTCACAGTGCGTAACACACGATAGGACGCATACCGATCTCCTTCAAAGTACAGCACTGTATCCACCATATGTTCTAACACTCTGGGACCTGCCACTACACCCTCCTTAGTTACATGTCCCACAATAAACACTGCTGTATTCATACCTTTGGCAATCTGCATCAGGCTATTGGTAGATTCCCGCACCTGTGATACACTGCCTGGCGCAGAGCCTACATCCTCCCGATACATGGTCTGAATAGAATCAATTACCACTACCTCTGGGGTACATTCCTTAATTTGATTCTCTATAAGCTCCAGATTCGTTTCGCATAGCAATAACAGAGAATCTGTAAATGTGCCCAGTCTATCTGCACGCATTTTAATTTGCTTAAGAGATTCCTCTCCCGATATATATAATACTTTTTTTCCTTGATTGGTTAACTGCCTGCACACCTGTAACAACAAGGTAGACTTGCCAATACCAGGATCTCCGCCTACCAATGTCAAAGAACCAGTTACAATACCGCCTCCTAACACTTGATCTAATTCTTCAAAGCCTGTCGTCATGCGGTCTTCTGTCTCGACAGAAATCTCCTGCAATACAGAAGGAGCTGCACTCAAACGCACAGCTCCCTTTACACTGCTTTTGGTCCCTCTGACAGGTTCTTCTACCATAGTATTCCACTGCTGACATGCGGGACACTGTCCCATCCACTTCGCAGATTCATAGCCACATTCTTTACAGAAGTAGGCTGTAGATTTACCCTTTGCCATATGTTCCTTTCCAGACCAATGTTCCCATTGTCTTATCCCACTAGGAAATCTTTGTAATCTTAATCTTAGAGGTATCTCCATCCCCTAAAGGCACATTAATAGTCAGCTTACCGCCTAACTTCGTCTTCATGTTACCAGAATTCAAATCATCGATTACCACCTTATATTCGCTGTCTGATTCTAACTCCAGTGTAATCTGGGAATCATCAAAGCCCTCTACGAAAAAAGTAACTTCCCGGTCTGTCACCTTAAAATCATGAACTGCTGTACCCGGTGTTGACTCATACTCTAAAGAGCCGTTCTTCTCTAATCTAGTAATATCTCTATATGTCTTAACCTTATACAAATCTCCTGCAAATTCGAAATCGGACAGCTTTGTTTTTTGTTCCAATTCATAATTACCAAAACTGATTGTACCGTTTTCTTCTGTTTTGATTAATGCTTCAACTACTGGCATATTACTTCCTCCTACGTATAAAAAATCGTTTCGAAAAACTATAAAACTATTATATTATACTTTCCTTTATTTTTCCAGTGAAACCGAAATTTATTTCGGGTTATTTTACTAGATTAATCTTACCGCCGGCACCGGAAACAAGTACCGTATCCCCACTGGCAAATTTACCAGACAACATACCTGTAGCCAGCGCATCTTCAATCTTCGTCTGGATGGCACGACGTAATGGTCTAGCTCCAAACTTAGCATCATAACTTTCTTTCGCCAAAAGCTCCTTTGCCTGAGCAGACACCTTAAGGGTAATACCTACCTGTTGCTTTGCCCGCTTACTTAAAGCATCTGTCATAATGGTTACAATCTGTAAAATATCCTCCTGCTGTAATGGATGGAATACGATTAATTCATCAATTCGATTAATAAATTCCGGCTTAAAAGTCTGCTTCGTTTCTTCTAAAACGCCTGCCTTCATCTTCTCATATGCGTCATTATTTGTCTCTACTTCTGCAAAGCCCAACTTCTTCGGCTCTATAATCCGCTTCGCACCAATATTTGATGTCATAATAATGATAGTATTTTTAAAGCTGATTTTTCTGCCATGGGTATCGGTAATCTGTCCATCATCTAATACCTGCAGCAGAACATTAAATACATCTGGATGCGCCTTTTCCACCTCGTCAAACAATACCACACTGTATGGATGTCTACGCACCTGCTCACTTAACTGTCCACCCTCATCAAAGCCTACATAGCCCGGCGGCGAACCAATCATCTTAGACACACTGTGGGATTCCATATACTCAGACATATCAACCCGAATAATGGCATCTTCACTTCCAAATACTGCTTCTGCTAGTGCTTTGGAAAGCTCTGTCTTACCAACTCCGGTAGGTCCCATAAACAAGAAAGAACCAATGGGACGATTCGGATTCATAATCCCCACTCTTCCCCGTCGTACCGCTCTGGAAACTGCTGAAACTGCTTCCTGCTGTCCCACTACACGCTTGTGCAACAATTCTTCTAGATGGGCAAGCCGTTGGGATTCCGATTGCTCCAGACGGCTCACAGGAATCTTCGTCCACTGGGCAATCATCTGTGCTACCTCTACCTCTGTCAATACAGGCAGTGTCACCTTCTTCTTCCCATTTCTTTCTTCATGACGCTTAATACGTGCCCGTAGCTGTTCAAGCTGCGCCTGAAGCTGCGGTAATGCTTCAAAATCCTCTGCCTCTATAGCATCCACCCGTTGTGTTTCCAGTGCTTCTAATTCTGCCTGATTCTGCTCCTGCTTCTTATCTACCACCACATGTGCCATATTTAATTTCGCTGCTGCCTCATCTAACACATCAATGGCTTTATCGGGCAAAAAGCGGTCATTAATATAACGTTTTGACAAACGTACTGCTGCTTCTATGGCATCCTGAGAAATGGTAATGCCATGATAAGCTTCAAACTGTGGTGCCAATCCCTCCAGAATATGAATCGTCTCAGCTTCATTCGGTTCTTCCACAGTAACAGGCTGAAACCGCCGTTCCAGAGCGGCATCCTTCTCTATATACTTCCGATATTCCTCTAACGTAGTAGAACCAATAAGCTGAATCTCTCCTCGTGCCAATGCCGGCTTCAGTATGTTAGATGCATCCAGTGAGCCTTCTGCACCACCGGTTCCAATAATCGTATGCAGCTCATCAATGAATAAAATAACATTCCCTGCTTCCTTTACTTCCCGCAGAATATTACTAATTCGTTCCTCAAACTCGCCTCGATACTTCGTTCCGGCAACCATAACCGCCATATCCAAACTTACCAGACGCTTTCCCTGCAGATTCGCAGGCACCTGACCACTGGTAATTAACCACGCCATGCCTTCTATAATGGCTGTTTTTCCCACGCCGGCTTCACCCACCAGACAGGGATTATTCTTCGTTCGTCTGCTAAGTATTTGAACAATACGGTTCATCTCCGTTTCTCTGCCAATCACAGGATCCAATGCATGGGCTGCACTTAATGCCGTTAAATCTCTACTGTACTTATCCAGGGTGGGTGTACCTGCCTCCCTTATCTCCGTACCATCTCGCAGGCTCTTAATCAAAGGCTTAAACTTCTCCATATCCTCGCCAATGGCATAAATCACGTCCATATATAAACGGTATAAATCCGGCTCTATAGATGCCAAAAGACGTACTGCAGATGACATTCCCTCCCGAATAATCGCCATGAGCACATGTTCCGTTCCTATAAGCTCACTGTTACACAAATCAGCTTCATCCCTGCTTAAGCGAAGCACCTCCTTTGCTCTGGGTGTATACGGAAGTCTGGTACGACTGCCTGTATTTTCCATACGATCACCTACGATGCCACCCATCTTCTGAATGATGGCCTTCTGCGTAATCTCATGGCTTTCTAAAACATCTGCTGCCACACAGGATACGCAAGTCATACCTGCCAGAATATGTTCCGTTCCCACATAAGGATGCTTTAGAATCTTCGCTACATCACTGCCTTCTTTTAATGCTTTATTTAGTTGTACTGTATACTGCTTATTTGCCAAGGCTAATTTCCTCCGTACTCATCATAAATTCTGTCTACCAATTCCAAAGCTTCCTCTTTGGAAACCCCTTTACAAATTGCCTTCGCTAAATGAATGCGAAGTCCGCAATCCAAGTCCTGCAATGCCTTAATCTTATCCAAATCCAGACAGATCATAGCGCCCCTTCTACGGTCCAGCTTTAAAAACCCATCCTGTTTCAAAACGGAATAGGCTTTATTCACTGTGTGCATATTAATTCCCACTTCATCTGCCAACTGGCGTACTGATGGCAGCGTCTCACCTTCTCTTAGTGCTTCCGTAGCTATGGCCATAATAATCTGATTTCTAAGCTGCATATAAATTGCTTCTTCACTGTTAAAATCAATGGTTATCAGCATCGTATTTCTCACCTGTCTTTCGTTATAACTGTTATACAAGCACTATAACACATTTTTATAAAAAAATCAAGGTGCACACGAAAATGTATGCACCTTGTAGTTGTTCCATTAATCATCTAAATCAAAGAATTCAAAATCATCCTCTGTATCATCTGGAATATCAAACTTAAAACGATTTGGATTAGGCAGATTGCTCGTGTTAAAGGAAGGAATCTCCATATCCTTAATATCATTTTCCTTAACGATCTTCTTAACATCTTTACCTACAGAACGACTGCTTTGCTCTAACTTCTGGCTGGTTTCTGTCAGCTCTGCCAGTATAGAATCTGTTAAGTCAATATTCAAATCACTAAAATCGTCCTCGTCTTCTGGCTCTGCCATCTCTGGTTCATAAGCCTCCGGCTCATATGTATCTTCCTCTGGTTCTGCAGCGGGTTCCTCATAGGCAGGTTCCTCCTCATAGACAGGCTCTGCCTTCCGCTTACGTCTTGCATAGACAGGCTTTTCATAAGGACGTTCTTCTTTTTCTACATACACGTCCTCCTGTTCCTCTTCCAGATCATCATATTCTTCCTCATCGTCATCATCGTCGTAATAACCTTCGTCATAAGCCTCATCATAGCTCTTTAGCTCTTTGACCTTTAATACCAGGTTCAATACTAAGAAGAATAAAATCAGAATGATCAAAGCTAACAGAATAATAATCTTTAGCTTAAAGGAGTTCTTCTGCTGCAATTCCTCTTTGGTAGAATTATACTCATTTTGCAGATTCTCAATGGTCTTAGCGTCTGAACTGCTGCTTCCGCCGTAATCTACGGTATTAAACCGCTGTATTACACCAGTTTCCACATCATAGGAATACAAGCCCAAATTACTGTCCGAATCTAGTGCGTATACCAGATAATAAGAAGAACCATTACCCATAGTATAAGCCTGTACCTTCTTATTCTTTACTTCTAATGTTACCTGTGTATAGCCATCTGGTACTGCCGGTGATGCATTCGTTACATTTTCAACTAACACATAGGTAGCCTTCTTATTGGTAACCCTCACAACTCTGTCATAAGTTACAGTACCATCGTCTGCTGCTACAGTAGTAACGTCGTCTGTCACTTCGTCAGTATTCTCATCCAATGTGTCTGTCTCAGTCTGTGGTTCTTCTGTTGTTGTTTCTTCTGTACCATCTGGCACTCTGGAATTAATGGTATAACGCTTTGTTGTTCCATCTGATGCAGTAACGTCAATGTAGGTCACGTTATCGCCTGGATCCATCTCTGGCCACACTACATCTGCGGTACTGTCTGTATCATAAGTAATCGGCTCAACCAGCAGCTGGGTACAGCTTGCATCTAATACTGCACTGTACTCTGTTACATCTGCTGAAAACTCCGGTGTTAATACGACATCCTTGGTAGTACCATCACTTAACTGCTGCTGTACTGTCAACTCTGACAAGTCAGCATTTCCTGTTTCTGTGGCAAATGTGCTAATTACACCAAATTGTAATGTAAGAAGCAGCATAATAACCACCATATACAACCCTCTGTATCTTTTCATTCTGTAATCCCTTTCCCGGTTTCTCCGTTTTCCCTCACTACGTTTCTATGCTTCGTCAATGGCTTTGCCAATATCGTTACGCATATATTTATTATCAAAGGAAACCCATTCTGTCGCTGCATAAGCATTAGCGCGGGCTTCTTTTAGATTTGCTCCCTTGGCTGTAACACCCAGAACACGTCCTCCATTGGTAACAATGGCGTCGTCCTGGAAGCGGGTTCCTGCATGGAATACATAATAGCCTTCCTCAGTCTTAAACTTGTCAAGGCCACGAATTGGAAAGCCCTTTTCATAGGACTCTGGATAGCCTGCAGACGCCAGCACAACGCAAACAGCTGCATTATCTTCAAAATCCAACGTAATCTGATCCAAGGTTCCATCAATGCAGGCCTCAAACACTTCTACAATGTCGTTTTTCATTCTTGGAAGTACAACCTGTGTTTCAGGATCACCAAATCTGGCATTGTACTCTAATACCTTCGGTCCATCCTCTGTCAGCATCAGGCCGAAGAAGATAATCCCCTTAAACGGTCTGCCTTCCTTCGCCATAGCATCTACTGTCGCCTGATAGATATATTTCTTACAAAAAGCATCTACTTCATCTGTATAGAATGGGCTGGGTGAAAAGGTTCCCATACCGCCAGTATTCAATCCCTGATCTCCGTCCTTAGCACGCTTGTGATCCTGAGCAGAGGTCATAATCGCTATAGTCTTTCCATCTACGAAAGATAAAACAGATACCTCACGTCCTGTCATAAACTCTTCCACTACGATTGTATTACCAGCAGCACCAAACTGCTTATCCAGCATAAGTGTTTTCACACCGTCTAAGGCTTCTTCTCTTGTATTGCAAATCAACACGCCCTTTCCCAGTGCCAGACCATCTGCCTTTAACACAATGGGCATCTTAGCTGTCTGCAAATATGCTTCTGCTGCCTTTGGATCATCAAATGTTTCATAGGCCGCAGTAGGAATATTGTACTTCTTCATCAAATCCTTAGAAAAACTCTTAGAGCCCTCCAGAATAGCTGCATTCTTTCTTGGTCCAAACACCCGAAGTCCCTCTGCTTCAAAGGCATCTACCACGCCGCCTACCAGAGGATCGTACATACCAATTACGGTTAAGTCTATAGATTGCTCCTTGGCAAAAGCAACCAGTTTGTCAAACTCCATAGCACCGATATTAACGCACTCTGCATACTCAGCAATTCCCGCATTTCCCGGCGCACAGTAAATCTTATCTACCTTAGGGCTCTGGGCAACCTTCCAGGCAATGGCATGCTCTCTGCCTCCACTTCCAACAATTAAAACCTTCATCTTCTACTCCTTTATCATTCGCTGATTCTCCCATTGGCAATATCATCTATCGCCTGAGGAAGTAACTTCCATTCTGCCTCTTCCATAACACGTCTTTGTAAAATCTCCGGTGTGTCTCCCGGTAAAACTGCTACTGGCTTCTGGGCGATAATCGGTCCGGTATCTGTTCCTTCGTCAACGAAATGAACTGTTGCTCCCGTCACCTTAACACCTCGGGCCAGTGCCGCCTCATGGACATGTAATCCATAGAATCCCTTACCACAGAAGGAAGGAATTAAAGATGGATGAATATTAATAATACGCATGGAGTACTTAGCAATCAGGGCAGGTGGCAATACAACCAGACAACCAGCCAGAACGATTAGGTCTACACCATAGCTGTCTATGGTATTCACCAGTGCCACATTAAACTGCTCTCTGTCTGGATAATCCTTAGGGGATACACATACCCCAGAAATACCTGCCTGCTTTGCACGTTCCAGTGCATACGCATTCTTATTATTACTGATAACAACTGCAATCTCTGTATTGGTAATGGTGCCGTCAGCAATCCCGTCAATGATTGCCTGTAAATTTGTGCCGCCACCGGATACTAAAACCGCAATCTTTAGCATAATTCGACTCCTTTTTCACCTGCCTTGGTTTCACCAATTACATAAGCAGTTTCACCTGCTGCAGCAATTGCTGCCAAAGTCTTATCCACATCTGCAGGGTCAATTGCCAAAACCATGCCCAGACCCAT
>CAZLTS010000029.1:0-8394 GCA_964562495.1 uncultured Lachnospiraceae bacterium
TGAACAAGGGCAATGGAGAATTTGTCTCCCTTGCCCTTTAGCTGTATATGGAGAAAAATATTTAAATGTAAAGAATGACTAGAAATGATATAGTCGCAATACTAGATAATGATAAAAAAAGATAGGGAAAAAAGGTGAATAAGTTGCGTAAAATATTTAAGAAAACCTGGAAGGGACTGCTTCTAGCAATATTGTTGATAATTCTCATCGGGGGATCAATATATATCAAAAAACATGACAATGCGTTGACGAAAATATCTGAAGAAGCTACAACTCAGGATAGTAATTTAAATGAGACAGAGCAAGAAACAAAGAAAAGTAAGCATAAAAATGTGCTTGTTGAAGAAACTGCACCTGATGATGACGATGAATGGGGACCGATTAGATAATGCATAACAAGAACTCTAAATCAGCAGGGAAATGGATTCTATCTCAGATTGGCAAGTTAAAGTGGTTATGTCTGGCATTGATTATATGCAATGCTGTCATTTCCTCCTTTGGTGTAATCGTGGCGTTGCTGTCTAAGTGGTTAATTGATAGTGCGGTTTCTGCAAATAAGCATGTGTTTCTGTATTGTGCCATCGCCTTTGCTGTTCTGGTTGTTGTACTGCTGATTTTCAAAAATATATATTTACATCTGGAATTTTACATTCAGACGAAGCTGGATATGCAGCTAAAAAAGCGGATGCTTCATAAGCTGATGAAGAAGAATTATGAGGAAGTAGGGAATTATCATAGCGGCGAACTGCTAAATCGTATGACGGATGATGTACAGGTAATCTGTAGTGGAATTACGTCCATTGCCCCGGCGGTGGCAGGCTCGGTGGTGCGTCTGGTGGCGGCGTTTGGCGTCCTTGTTTATTTGCAGCCTTTGTTTGCCGTTGTGTTTGCAGTGGCAGGCGTTTTGGTATATGTGGGCAGCATTTGGATGAAGCGTATCATTAAACGCCTTCATAAAGAGGTGCAAAGTGCCAATGGTACTGTTCGTGGATTCTTACAGGAAGCCATTACGAATCTGCTGCCTATTAAGGTGTTTGAAATCGAGTCGGTTATGGAGCAACGGTGTGAAACGCTGTTGGAGCATTTCTTCCGGGTGCGTATGAAACGAAGAACGGCAGGTATTGTAGCGAATTCTGTATTGGGCTTTATCTTCGATGCCGGTTATTTGTTTGCAATGGTTTATAGCGGAATCGGATTGCTGCAGCAGACTATCAGCTTTGGTACATTAACAGCCATGCTTCAGTTGGTAGGTCAGGTACAGAATCCATTTCAGTCTCTTGCCTCTGCCATGCCACGCTACTTCGAGATGCTAGGCAGTGCAGAACGAATTATGGAGCTAGAGGCGTTGCCGGAAGAACCGAAGCAGGAGCCTTATAACGGAAACATGGCACAGCTTCAGTTTCAGCATGTTACCTTCGGCTATGGAGAGACACCGGTCCTGTCAGATTTTTCCTTTACCATGGAACGAGGGGATAAGTGTCTGATTAGTGGACCGTCGGGAATCGGCAAGAGTACATTGATGAAGCTGCTTCTGGGCGTGTATGAAGTACAATCTGGCAATATCCACATTATAGATGCGGATGGCAGACGCATTGAAGCTGGCAAATGTACCAGAAATTTATTTTCCTATGTGCCACAGGGGAATCTATTGTTAAGTGGCACCTTGTATGAAAATCTTACACTGGTAAAACCCGATGCTACGGAAGAACAGATATGGCAGGCATTGCAGATTAGTCAGGCTAAAGAGTTTGTGGAAAAGCTTCCTGACGGTCTGTATACGAAGCTGGGGGAAAATGGATATGGTCTTTCACAAGGACAGGCACAACGTATTGCCATAGCTCGTGCCATTTTGGCAGATAAACAAGTGCTACTGTTAGATGAAGCTACATCTGCACTGGATGGCGAGACAGAACAGCGACTGCTGGAAGCAATTAGTGAGATGGAGCATAAGACCTGTATTATGATTACGCATCGTATGGCGGCAGCTAAGATATGTAATCGGCAGGTGGAATTAGAGTAATATTTAGAGAATTCGAGGTAGGGTGGCTTAAGCCACCCTATTGTATTTTGAGGCAAGCTTGTGTATAATGTTAGCAAGATTAGAAGTAAGGGATATATATTGGCTGACATTTTGTCATTAATGAAAGAAAGGGGTATAGAACTATGATTTTGTATCATGGATCTTCTTTGGAAATATCTGAACCAGATTTGTTACATTCGCGATTGGATGTAGACTTTGGGTGCGGATTTTATACCACACCATTATATAGTCAGGCAGAGAAGTGGTGTGGTAGGTTCAAACGTCGTGGTGAGAAGGGAATCATTTCGACGTATTATTTCGATGAAGCTGTACTTGGGGATTTGAAAGTGCTACAGTTTGAATCTTACTCTGAAGAATGGCTGGATTTTATTCTGAAATGCCGAAGTGTAACAGACACGTCAGATTATGATATCGTAATCGGAGGAGTGGCAAATGATAAGGTATTTAATACGGTGGAATTATATTTTGATGGCTTGATTGAGAAAAATGAGGCAATTAAACGATTACGGTATGAACAACCGAATCAGCAAATTTGTTTTCGAACGGAATTGGCACTTAGTAAATTAAGTTTTAATGGGAGTGTGGAAGTATGAATGCGAATCCAATTTTATTACAAAAGAAGTATGCTCGTGTGATTGAACTATTTGCTAAGAGAATGTGTATTTCACTGGATGAGGCGTTAAAAATTTTTTATCAGTCGGAAACCTACCAACTTATTAGAGAGGGTGTCTCTGATTTGCACTGTATGAGTGATAGCTATTTGGCAGAAGAATTAAGGATAGAATGGGAAAGTAAACGGAGGTTGGACAATGCTGGAACAGAACAGTCTTGAACAAATTCATAATTCTAATGAGCTGGAGTTCGTTGTATTTTGTATAGAGAATATTGCCCAAAAGTTAGGGGTAAAACCGGAGTGTGTTTATCAGGCTTTGACTGAAAATGGTAATATTTTAAATGGTTATATTGTGCCAGAATACGAGATGCTGCATACACAGAGTAAGGAATATATATTGGCTGACATTTTGTCATTAATGAAAGAAAAAAATCCGTATAAACCCTTGCCAAATGACATACACTAGAGTTATAATAAAGAAAAAGAAAACGTGTACAGATGATTCCTGGGGTGTTCGAGATTCCTTCATATTTTGAACCTACATTTTTTAAACGGGATTCCTATATCGCTGATAAGTTATGCAATGCCTCCTTTGGGTGGACTGCAGAGTTATCAGTTGCGGTTGCCCACCTAGCTCTGCTAGGACTCAAAGTTGAAGGAGACGGCACTCTGGGTTTCTTTATGTTATAAGAATCGTGCGGAATGGAGAATACTATGGAACGCCAAGCCCAGTATAGACGAATTCACAGCAGACAATTACAGACACAGCAAAGAAGAAAAAAACGAAATAGACAGCGAGTTCAAGTATGCCTCGGCATACTTATTCTTTTATGTATCCTTTCTGTAGCACTCCATGTATGGAATCGTCAGGACGAGGAAACACAGGGGGAAAGTGCATTCTACGAGAATTGTTACATAGCGGAGTGTGAGGACGGAACAGTAACTCTGATGACGCCTCAGGAAACAAAGCAGTATAAAGTGCAAAATCTGCAGGAGGATATTTCAGACCTGTTTGCTGATGTTACTATAGAGGACGGCTATGTAACTAAGGTGTCTGCTAAGAAGAACCGGATTCGTGGTAAGGTCACTGCTGTAGATGCTTCTGGTGTTACTATAGATGGGTACGGTACAGTACCTTTTACAGAACAATTTAATATTTATCGAAATTATGGATTGCTTGGTGCTGGCTCTGTGGACCAGATTCCAGTGAATGCAGATTTGACCTGGTTTTATCTGGAGGGGGACAAGATCTGCGGTGCGGTTGTTTTAGAAGATGTGAATGCAGTGGAGATTCGTGTGCTAATCAGTACAGACAATTATAGTAGCTATGAACATGAAGCGGTTACCGTTACATGTAAGGAGGATTATACGGTAACTGGTTCCATAAAGAGTGAAACCTTCCAGGCAAAGGAGAAGCTCACCATTACCCAGGCTACTGTAGAGGAATATGGAGATGAGCTTACCATCACCAGTGAAAGCCAAACTAAGGGAATACAGATTTGTTCCATTACAAGAGACTATGGACAGCCCACTTATCCCGGTACCTTGTATATCCAAAAGGGAAATCAAGGCTTACATGTGATTAATCAGCTGCCCCTAGAAAAGTATTTATATTATGTGGTGCCCAGTGAAATGCCTGTGGGTTATGAGTCAGAGGCATTGAAAGCGCAGGCAGTGTGTGCCAGAACCTATGCCTATCGGGCAGTGCTGGATGAAGCCTTCGGTACTTACGGGGCAGATGTGGACGACAGTGTAAGCAGTCAGGTATATAATAATGCCAAGCCTACAGCTGCAGTAAAACAGGCAGTAAATGAAACCTATGGACAGGTGCTTACGAAGGAAGAGACTCCTATTATTGCCTATTTCTTTTCTACCTCCTGTGGATATTCCACAGATTATGAAAATGAGGATTTTATCAAAGGGACTGCCATTGGCAGCTTTGCAGAGGAGACAGGAGATTTGTCCCAAGAGGATAATTTTCGTTCCTTTATCTGCGGAAGTGGTGAGGGTGGTTATGAAAAGGATTATGCCTATTACCGATGGAATGTAACATTATCGGCAGATACGGTATGTAGTCAGGTACAGGCGATGTTAGGTGTAGAAATTGGTACCCTTTATAACATTACAGTGGATAGTCGCGGTGTAAATGGGGCAGTTTCACAGATTACCATAACGGGTAGTGAGCAATCAGTCACTGTAGATAATGCAACAACTATTCGCCAACTGCTCTCTACGAGAAATGCCACCTTATATCTAAATGATGGAAGCTCTGTTGCTCGGGATAGTATGCTGCCCAGCCCGTTCTTTGCTGTTATTTACGAGAATGGTGGATTTAACCTGTACGGGGGCGGCATGGGGCATGGACTGGGAATGAGCCAGAATGGCGCACAGGCTATGGCGAAGCTAGGATGGACCTGGGAGCAGATAACGGATTATTTCTACAATGATGTAAGCATTACTAAGCTTTACTAGAACTTTTTGTAGGTTCGATACGCTTTTGTTTTAATAAACACGTTAAATTCTCCACCAATGAATACGATATACATACAGAAATAAAGCCATAACATGGATACAATTACTGTTGTCAGGCTGCCGTACATATAAGATAAGCTGTTGCTGCCGTCTACATATAAGGAGAATATATAGGAAAATAGCATCCAGCCAGAAGCGGAGAAGAATGCACCGGGCATTAAATCTCCCAGCGTGTATCCGGGTGCCTTCGTTGTAGCATATAACATTAAGAAGAATAAGGTTAAGATGCACAGGAAGAACACAGCGCGGTTGGAAAACAGAATCCCTAATACACGACTTGCAACAGGAATCTTATTGATTACAAAAAGATATAATTGATTACCAAATACAAGCACAGTCAGCATTAAAATTACGATGACAATTAAAATCAGTGTATAGAACAAGGAAATAAATCGCTGTATCAAATAATTTCTGGTGTCTCGTTTGTCATGAACTGCTTGCAGTCCTCGCTGTATGCTAAGGATTCCCTTAGAAGAGGACCAGGCAGCTGCCAGTGCAGACATAGACAGCAGGGTGCCGGAGCTGCGGGCGGTCATTTCCTCCAGAAGCTCCTGAAAAAAGGGTTCCACTGAGCTAGGGAGCATTTCTAAACCTGCGTTTGACAGCACATCCTGTGGCAGGTTCGTCATACCGATAATGGCTAACAGAACCATAGCCAAAGGAAAGATAGACAGAATCAAGAAGAAGGAGGACTGTGCTGCGTACACTCCTACATTGTGCTCAAAGATTTCGTCTACAAACCACCATATCATGTCATATATTTTCTTTAAAAATTTCTTGATGATAGCCACGATGTGTTGCCCCTCCACGTTATTTTCACCCTTTATCATACACAAATTTTGAAAAAAAGTAAATAATCATATTTGCATATTATTCCAACTGTGTTAAACTATAACTATTATTAAATTGTTTAGAAGGGAGTCTTATATAGTATGCGTTATTTTATCCCTACAGAAGTATATAGCGAACAGGATTGTGTAAAAAAACATGGAGCAGATGTTGCACGTTACGGAAAGAAGTGTCTGATTGTTACAGGTAAGCATTCTGCCAAGGTAAATGGAGCCTATGAGGATGTGATGACAGTACTGAAGGAGCAGGGGATTGCTTCTGTGCTGTTTGACCGCATTGAAGAGAATCCATCGATTGAGACTGTTATGGAAGCCAGAGCTTTAGGCGTGAAGGAGCAGGTAGAGTTTGTCATTGGAATCGGTGGGGGTTCTCCACTAGACGCGTCCAAGGCCATTGCCATGATGATTGCGAATCCAGATGTGGATGAATCCGTTTTATATCAGGCAGTGCCGTTAGCTGCCATTCCTGTGGTTGCCGTTCCTACCACAGCGGGAACAGGTTCGGAAGTAACACCTTATGCCATTTTAACCATACATAAGGAGAAAACTAAGCGAAGCATTGCTCATAAGATATTCCCGGCACTGGCACTGGCAGATGCGAAGTATCTTCGTTTTGCTTCCAGAAGTATTCTGGTAAATACAGCAGTGGATGCACTGGCACATCTTATTGAAAGCAATTTAAATAGTAAGGCAAATGAATATAACCGTATCTTTAGTGAACGGGGAATGCAGGTATGGGCAAGAGCTAAGGAAGGTCTTGTGACAGATAACCTAAGTGATGCAGATTATGAGAATCTTATGTTGGCATCTACCATAGCAGGTATGTCTATTTCCCACACCGGTACCAGCCTGCCTCATGGTTTAAGCTATGCTGTAACCTATCATTATGGTACACCGCATGGTAAGGCAGTCGGTATTTTCTTGCCGGGTTATTTGCAGTTGTGTGAAGAACAGGAACCGGCAGCAGTGAAGCGGGTGCTTGCTTTGCTAGAATGTGATACGGTAGAAGAATTTGGCACATTGATTCATACATTGATTGGAGATGTAGAGATAGAGGAAGCGTTATGGGAAGGTAATGTGACTGGCATTATGAATAATCCGGCGAAGCTTGCCAATTATCCATATACCATTACGAAGGAACAACTGTATCAGATTCATTAGAAATGAAATGGAGGGTTTTATATCATGAATACAAAGCAGTTAAACATCAAGCATATTCGTAAAGCCGATATTTCACAGAGTATGTTTGGACTATATTTTGAAGATACCAATTATTCAGATGATGGTGGTATTTATGCACAGATGATTGAAAATCGGGCATTTGAATATACACCGAATACTATGGAGGCGGACAGTCCAAGACAGGACGGCAGACTTTATGGCTGGCAGGCGTATCCTTTAGGTGGATTAAGTGCAGAGCTGCGTATCGATACGGAAGATCCGGTTGACCCACTGTATCCCCATTATTTGAATTTCACCTCTACTGTAGGTCAGTTGGGATTTATGAATAAGGCTTATGATGGTGTTACCCTGCGTAAGGGTATCTCTTATAAGATTTCCTGCTACATGCGTACCAGAGAAGAGTATGACGGAACCGTAGAAGTAAGCATTCGTAAGGATGGAGTGGAACGTACCTGTGCCATGCTTGCAGGACATGTGTATCCCGATTGGCGTAAGTATGAAGCCGTTTTAGAACTGTCAGAGGATATTGAAGGTGGGGAATTTGTCATTATGCTTTCCTTCATTGGAAATGTAGATTTTGATTATATTTCCATGGTACCAGAGGATGCAGTGGCAGGCGTATTTCGTAAGGATTTAGTAGATTATCTGGCGAAGCTGAAGCCCAGCTTTGTGCGGTTTCCCATTGGCTATGCTTTTCACAGCCGTCGTAAGAACGTAGGCGCTTTAGATTACTTCCGGTTGTGTAAGTATTTACATGCAAAGCCCATTCCGGTTGCTAACGTAGGCTTATGGGATACGGATTTTTCCAGAGATTCAGTGGAAGGATTTATTGAACAGACCTTAAGCTTGATTCAGTATGCAGATGGAACTGCCAGTGAGAGATATGAGAATTCTGCCAGAAAGAAGCACTACAGCAGAATTAATCAGTTGGAGTATATTAAGATTGGTAATGATGCCCATGAAACAGATAATCCGGATTATCTGCGTCGTTATGAACTGTTTGAAAAGGCAATCCATGAAAAGTATCCCCATATGAAGTTGATTGCATCGGCAGGACCGGATGCAAACACGCCACAGGCTATGGAACGGATTTCTTATTTTAGCAGGAAGAAGGCGGAGAATCCTAACTTTGTATACGCTGTGGATTTGAATCAGGATATGAGTCGTCAGGATTGTAT
>CAZLTS010000030.1:0-8332 GCA_964562495.1 uncultured Lachnospiraceae bacterium
AAAATCTCGATTAAGCCCCGCTTCGGCAACTCGCTTTGCTCAAACATGCCTACGCAGGGCTAAGTTTTGCAACTTGCCTGTTCCTGAAGTGCACAAAACTTTCCTAGATGCAATTCTCCCACTTACGGACAACGTCTCTGGCGGCTGTTCGAAGATTAGAAAAACAGCAATCATATCAAACAGCCAGCATAGCACTTTTCTAAAAACTTACACATTTTCTACTATGCACCGGAACCAGTGCTGCATGTACCCTTCCAGCCGCTGCCAGTAAGACAAGAGGTGCAAACGCCGATTACTGTCATGATAGCATAGAAATGGGACAGGGTCAAAAGAAATTTAAAAATGCGGTTGACAGTGGGGAGAGAAATTAGTATACTAGCTAACAGTTAACAAGCTAATTATTAAAAGACTAATTATTAGCCTGCTAATGGTTGGACGTTAATCAGTAATGGAGGACGGTACAATGAATCAAAATGAATACAGAGAAGCCATAGGCAAATTTATGCATGCAGGACGGCATCATAAGAAAACTATGGATGGACAGATTCGTCAAACCGGGGTATATGAAAGCCAGCATAGAACACTTATGAGTCTGGCGGAGCATAAGGAATATACCCAGAAGGAGCTGGCCCAGCTTATGCATATTTCACCGGCATCACTGGCTGTTACATTGAAAAAGCTGGAGAAGGGCAATTATATTACCCGCCAGATGGATCATGCGGATAATCGCTGTAATAAGCTTGTGTTAACAGATGCAGGACAGAAGATCGTAGCGACCAGCAGAGTATTATTTGCACAGATAGATGCAGAAGCACTTGCTGGCTTTAGTGAGGCAGAGCTAAATCAGTTTTGCAGTTACTTAGACCGGTTCTGTGCCAACTTAGATCGGGTGGATGAAAGAAACATTGTGGGAGAATTAGAAAGGAGCAAGAAGATATGAAGCAATATGGAAAATATGTAAAACCGTACCTGTCTGCTTTTATTATCGGACCGATTTTAATGATCGTGGAAGTCATTGGTGAGGTTATCATGCCATGGTTATTAAGTCGTATTATGGACGTAGGTGTCACTGAAAAAGCGGGCATTTCCTTTATTGTTGCCATTGGCGTATTAATGATTATTACTGCTATTTGCATGATGGCAGGTGGTGTGGGAGGTAACTATTTTGCAGTTAAGGCCTCCAGTAATTTTGCAAATGATCTGCGTAAGGATGTATTCCGCAAGGTGCAGAATTTCTCATTTGCTAATATTGATAAGTTCAGTACGGGTTCTTTAGTAACTCGTTTGACCAACGATATTACCCAGATTCAGAACTTAATTAACATGGGACTTAAAATGATGCTGCGTGCACCGGGTATGTTAATTGGTGCTACCATTATGGCATTTGCCATGAATGCCAAGCTGGCACTGGTTATCCTTGTGATTATGCCTATTTTGTTAATTTCCATTATTATAATTGTAAAAATTGCATTTCCAAGATTCCAGATTATGCAGAAGCAGTTGGATGCAGTAAACTCTAACATTCAGGAGAACCTGACCAATGTACGTGTGGTAAAATCCTTTGTGCGTACAGAATTTGAAGAGGATAAGTTTGCCAAGGCAAATGAAGCATTAAAGACTAAGAGCTTAAATGCCATGAAGATTATGATTCTAAACTTCCCGGTTATGAATCTGTGTATGAATGTTGCAACCATTGCTATTGTATGGTTTGGTGGTAATCAGGTTATTGCAGGCAGCATGGGCGTTGGACAACTGACAGCATTTACCAACTATGTGGTACAGATTTTGATGTCCTTAATGATGGTATCTATGGTTATTTTAAACAGCTCACGTGCATTGGCTTCCTCTGACCGTATTAAGGCAGTACTAAATGAAGAGATTGATTTAACAGATGTAGACGCAAAACAGCCGGATAAGAAGGTTGTAAAGGGCGACATCACCTTTAAGAATGTAAACTTCCGTTATTATAAGAACAATAAGGAATGGGTACTTGAGGATATTAACTTAGATATTAAATCTGGAGAGACGGTAGGTATTATCGGTTCTACCGGATGTGGTAAGACATCTTTAGTCAGTCTGATTCCAAGACTATACGACGTAGAAAGTAAAGAAGGCGCCAATGAAGAAACAAAAGCACAGGTTTTAGTAGATGGTGTAGATGTAAGAGATTACAGCCTGCATAATTTACGTGAAGGAATTGGTATCGTGCTGCAGAAGAATGTATTATTCTCAGGAACAATTATGGAGAACCTGCAGTGGGGTGATGAAAACGCCAGCGAAGAACAGGTTTACGCAGCGGCAGAAAGTGCCAAGGCACATGATTTCGTTTCCTCCTTTACAAATGGGTATGCCACCGAGTTAGGACAGGGTGGTGTGAATGTTTCCGGTGGACAGAAGCAGCGTCTGTGTATTGCAAGAGCATTGCTTAAGAAGCCGAAGATTATTATTTTAGATGATAGCACCAGTGCAGTAGATACTGCTACAGAAGCAAGAATCCGAGAGAATTTTGCAACAGAGTTAAAGGATACAACGAAGCTGATTATTGCCCAGAGAATCTCCTCTGTTATGGATGCAGATAAGATTATCGTATTAGACAGCGGTAAAGTAGTTGGTGTGGGAAGTCATAGAGAACTGCTGACAAGCTGCGAGGCATATCAGGAAATCTATGATTCCCAGAATGGTAAGGATTTGGAAAAGGCAGCCGCAGAGCTGAAGCTGGCAGGAAAGGAGGCGACTGTATAATGGGAAGAACAATTGATAAAGAAGCGTTAATTCGCAAATACGGTGGTTCTAATACAGAAAAGCCCGGACAGAAGCCGGCAGGCGGACCAGGAGGCCCAGGACCAGGACCGGGTGGACCGGGACGTGGCATGGGACCAGGCGGAAAGCCGAAGAATACAAAGGATTCTGTGAAACGTTTATTTGGATATTTGAAAGAAGATAAGGCAAAGTTTGCACTGGTTTTTGTTTTCCTGATTGCCAACACAGTGGCAACACTGGCAGCCAGCTATGTGCTTCGCCCTGTAATTAACCAGTTAATTGATGATTCCTCAGCAAGTGAGAGAATTAAAACCTTAATATCCGGCTTGTGCGTTATGGCAGTTATTTATGTAATTGGTGTCATTGCACAATATATGCAGACCAGATTAATGCTTGGCATTTCTCAGGGAGCATTGCAGAGAATTCGTGATGATTTATTCCGTCGTATGCAGAAGCTGCCGGTTCGTTATTTTGATACCCATTCCAATGGTGAGTTAATGAGCCGTTTTACAAACGACGTGGATACTGTTGGTGAAATGTTAAGTAATACAGTGGTTAACCTGTTGTCTGGTCTGATTACATTAATCGGTACAGTGATTTTAATGTTTTACACAAACTGGATTCTTGCACTGGTTACCATTATTACCGTTCCTGTATTATTAAAGGCAGGTGGCGCTATTGCCAGCCGCAGCCGTAAGTACTATAAGGGCCAGCAGCGTGCCTTAGGTGCTGTAAATGGTTATATTGAAGAAATGGTAACAGGACAGAAGGTTGTTAAAGTATTCTGTCATGAAGATGAGGCAGTAGAGGAATTTGAGGTATTAAGTAATCATTTACAGAAGGAGCAGATGAGCGCTCAGTTTATGGGCGGTATTATGGGACCGGTTATGGGTAACATGAGTCAGATTAGCTATGCCATTACAGCGATTGTTGGTGGTGTGCTTTGCTTCTTAGGTAAGTTTGATGTAGGTGGTTTGACAATTTTTACAAACTATTCCAGACAGTTCTCCCGCCCTATTAATGAAA
This sequence comes from uncultured Lachnospiraceae bacterium, assembly GCA_964562495.1. Classification (GTDB taxonomy): domain Bacteria; phylum Bacillota; class Clostridia; order Lachnospirales; family Lachnospiraceae; genus CANQSA01. The sequence goes on from CAZLTS010000030.1 coordinate 3,787, forward strand.
TCTCTCAGCAGATGAACACCATTTTCTCTGCACTGGCCGGAGCAGAACGTGTATTTGAAGTTATGGATCAGATGCCGGAGAAGGAAGATGCCAAGGACGCAACTGTTATCTGTACCCGGGAAGAGTATAAGGAAATGGAAGAAGCGGGTGCAGTACCTGCCAATGTAAAGGCAGTAGATGGTTATGTAAAGGTAGATCATGTTACATTTGGCTATAATCCGGATAAAACAATTTTAAGAGATGTAAGCTGTTATGCGAAGCCTGGACAGAAGGTTGCCTTTGTTGGTTCTACCGGTGCCGGTAAAACAACAGTTACAAATTTAATTAATCGGTTCTATGATATTGAACAGGGAACCATTACGGTAGATGGCGTTAACATTATGGATATTACCAAGGACAGCCTGCGTAGAAATATCGCTATGGTGTTACAAGATACCCACCTGTTTACAGGTACGGTTATGGAAAATATCCGTTATGGCCGTCTGGATGCAACAGACGAAGAGGTTATTCAGGCAGCAAAGGTAGCAAGTGCAGATTCCTTCATCCGTAGACTGGCAAATGGTTATGATACGGTAATTGAGGGAGATGGTGCGAACCTAAGTCAGGGACAAAGACAGCTTTTAAATATTGCAAGAGCTGCAGTATCTAAAGCACCGATTTTGATTTTGGATGAAGCAACCAGCTCTGTTGATACAAGAACAGAGAAGCACATCGAACATGGTATGGAACGTCTGATGGCGTCAAGAACCACCTTCGTTATCGCACATCGTCTGTCTACAGTTCGGGATTCTAACGTAATTCTGGTACTAGAGCAGGGACAGGTAATTGAACGTGGTACCCACGAAGAACTGCTGGCTATGAAGGGACGGTATTATGCCCTGTATACAGGAGCAGTAGAATTGGATTAAACTGCTAAGATAAAAAGATAGGAAGAATCCCCTTCCTATCTTTTTTTGACGATTGCAAAATTATCTTTGCAATTATAGGAACATGTGCTAAAATAAAGATAACTATAGATTTCGGAGAGTGGTATATATGTATCAGGTAGAAATTAAAGATAATGTACTAAAGGGCGCTGTGGGTATAGAAGCGTCACAGACCGGGGAACACGCATACGAGCTTCATCTTGAAAATGGTGTGTATCATGTACGCGTTTATGCCGGAGATGAGAATTATGAGGGGGACGAATGTGTTTACACGAATATAAATGGTGCAGACTATCCCCCGGTGTTGCTGCAGCATCACACAGTGGTGCAGGCAGTGTTTGATACCCAGGTAACAGATGGGGTTTTACAAATTGGATTTTGTGGTGAGTATGTGCGTATACAGGGATTGGATATTGCCAGCAAATGCTTAGATGTGCCACAGAAGCTAGAAGAGAAGCATTGTGCAGCACTGGAACGTTCCAGTGTGGTTATTGGCTGGACTTGTCCGGGAGACAGCTTTTATTTGTATAAGCAGCTGCTAGATACTCCGGATATGCCGGTGCAGTGTATTCCGGTTGTAGGACATGCTTATTTTGATGATGAAGTAGAGCTTTGCCGCAGATACCAGTATCAGGTAGCAACAAAGGACGATTACGGATTTGCAGGAGACTTAAGTGAACCCATTGCATTGCAGATCGTAGAAAGCTCTAAGTTTAAATTGTATCCATTTAACTTCCGTATTCAGGAGATTACGGAGACGGCTGTGCAGCTGGCATGGGATTATGAAGAAGGGATTCGAAGTTATGTGCTTTACCGACGACTGGGGGATGAGCTTTGGGAAGAAATCGGCAGAGTAGACGGTAAGACGACTTCTTTTACAGATAACGTGGTAAATGGCAAACAGTACACATATGCCCTGGAGACAGAGAGTCTGGGTGGCATATCCAATAAGACCATTGTATCGGTGGCGGAAAGGAATTATCGATGAGTACACCCCATAATGCGGCGAATCCGGGAGAGATTGCCAAAACAGTTTTAATGCCGGGAGACCCTCTGCGGGCTAAGTTTATTGCGGAAACTTATTTGGAGAATCCTGTGCAGTTTAATACAGTAAGAAATATGTACGGCTATACCGGAACTTACAAAGGTGTACCGGTCTCTGTTATGGGACATGGTATGGGTATACCGTCTATTGGACTTTATACCTATGAATTATATCATATGTATGATGTGGATACCATTATCCGCATAGGCTCTGCAGGTGGTCTGGCAGAAGATGTACATGTGGGAGATATTGTTGTGGCAGTAGGTGCATGCACCGATTCTAATTATGCTGCACAGTACAGATTGCCGGGTACCTTTGCTCCCATTGCAGACTGGGAACTGTTACATACAGTTATGAAGAAAGCCAGAGAGCGTTCCTTAAGTGTGAAGGCAGGAAATGTAATATCTTCAGATTGTTTTTATGGAGATAATCCAGATGCTTCCTTAGCGTGGAAGAAAATGGGTGTGCTGGCAGTAGAAATGGAAGCAGCAGCCCTTTATATGAATGCAGCCCGGGCAGGAAAGAAGGCTTTAACGGTACTGACTGTGTCGGATTTGATTTTCGGTACAGAGGAGATGAGCGCAAAGGAACGGGAACAGGGATTTGGAACAAGGATTTCTCTAGCACTGGATGCGGCAATTGAGACTGAAAATAAATAAGAATGGAGATTAGTGTGAAAAATCACACTGATGTGCTGATTTTTCACACGGCTCTTTGTGCCGCAGGCGTCACAAAGTAGCCCTGATGCTACACGAGAAACTGCATGCGCAGCTTTCTCGTGAGCTCCTCGACGCAAGCGTCTGCGGAATGGAGATTTTTTTATGAGTAACTTTGTGTTGATTACAGATGCTACCATTGATTTGCCGGCAGATGTAGTAAAGGCATTAGATATAGAAGTAATTCCTATGGAATTTGAAATAGAAGGAACAAGCTATTATCACTATCCAGATGAACGGGAGATGTCCAGTGAGGCATTTTATCAGCAGTTAAAGGCTGGCAAGATGCCCACAACAGCTCAGGTAACACCCTATACTTATGAACAGGTATTTACCGATTATTTGGAGCAGGGAAAGGACGTGCTTGCAGTCATCTTCTCTTCTGGTTTAAGCGGTTCCTTTAATTCTGCAACTATAGCAGCCCAGAATGTGCGGGAGGAATTTCCAGAACGGAAGCTTTACTGCATTGATTCTTTGTGTGCATCTGTAGGTGAAGGCATTTTATTATATCATGTAGCCAAGAAGCGTTTAGAAGGTATGGATATTGACAGCCTGGCACAGTGGACACAGGAGAACAGAACCCGGGTAGCGCATTGGTTTACCGTAGAGGATTTGTTCCATTTGAATCGAGGCGGCAGAGTTTCGGCAGTGAGTGCTGTTGTGGGAAGTGCCTTAAAGATTAAGCCTATTTTAAGTGTGGATAACGTGGGAAAACTTACAGTAGTAGCCAAGGCAAGAGGGGACAAGAAGGCAATGGCTTATTTAATCGACCATATAACAGAAGATGCATCTCCCACTGAAAACGATACGGTTCTGGTAGGACATGCATCTAATATTGAAGCAGCGAAACGTATTCGTGACACGCTGCTGGAAAATGGTCTTGTAAAAAATGTCATTATTACGAATATCGGTCCCATTATTGGAACCCATGTAGGACAGGGTATGGTAGCCCTTGTATTCTTAAATAAAGAACAGGTAGCACGACCAAGCTAAGGTTTGTTTAAGCATCATAGTGCTTAACAAAAGCTATGCCCAGCGCATATGGACCGGTGTGGCAGCCAATGCAGGCGCCAATACGGGCTTCCACTGCAGGATCACAGGTTACGCCAAGATAGGATTCAAATTCCTGTTTGTACTGGGCAGCTTCCTCGTAGCCGTAGCCGGCACCTATAACAAAGGCATAATCTTCTTTTTTAAGCTGATTCTGCTCAAAATATTTAGAAACTAAGCTAAGCAGATTTTGTTTGGCTTTTTTTCTGCTTCGGGTGACACCACCTAAGCAGATATCGCCCTCCTTCATAATAATCAGAGGTTTAATGCCAAGCTTGTCTCCAGCTAATACAGCCAGCTTGCCCACACGTCCGTTTTGTACCAGATACTCCATGGAACCAACGGTAAAATAAATACGGCCGCTGTCTTTAATACGCTCTAAATGGGAAATGGCTTCTTCGTATGATAAGCCGGCATCCCGCATACGGACGGCTTCGTTTACATACAGACCCTGGCATACTGTATTTAACGTGGAGTCAATAACGGTAATCCGCGCGTCTGGGTATTCCTCTAGTATCGTATCCCGGGCTGTCATGGCACTGTTATAAGAACCACTGAACTTTGCAGTGATACAAATGCAGATTGCAGCCTGACCGGCTTCTGCCAGTGGCTTAAATACTTCACAGTAATCTCCGATAGAGGGCAGAGATGACTTGGGGATGGCATGTTCTTCAATCATGCGCTTATAGAAGGAATCGTGATCAAGCTCAACCCCTTCCTTCGTATATGTGATACCATCAAAGGTAGCGTAAAATGGAACGACGTGCACATCATGCTTCTGCGTATAGGAAGGCAGTAGATCACAGGCG
>CAZLTS010000031.1:0-8257 GCA_964562495.1 uncultured Lachnospiraceae bacterium
AATAACAACAGGGATAATCATACCCATCTGATCTGCTGTTCTTGCGTTGAATTCCTTTGTAAACTGTACGATGTTTACACCATGCTGTCCTAATGCAGGACCAACCGGTGGTGCTGGTGTTGCCTTACCAGCTGCGATTTGTAATTTAATGTATCCTGTTACATTCTTTGCCATTTTAGGCACCTCCTTGTGGTATTATCGGAAAGAATTAATCCTCCCACTTTGTTTACATCTTCTTGACTTCTGTGAATGCTAATTCTACAGGAGTCTCTCTGCCGAACATATCAACATAAATCGTAACTGACTTCTTATCTTCGTCAATCTTACGAATCATGCCTACCGTTCCTGCCCAAGCCCCGCTCGTTACCGTTACGGAATCACCGACTGCGAAGTCGATAACTACGCTAGGCTCTTTGTAAATTCCCAAATTGATCATTTCCTGTTCAGTCAATGGCACCGGTTTGGAACCAGGACCTACGAAACCGGTTACGCCTCGGGTATTCCGCACAACGTACCATGTGTCGTCATTCATGAACATCTTAATCAGTACATATCCTGGAAACATCTTCTTCTGTGAAACCTTAGATACGCCGTTTTTTAATTCCACAACGTCTTCCAGTGGCACAGAAACTTCTAAAATCTGATCTTCCAAATGTCTGTTTTCAATGGTTTTTTCAATATTGGCCTTTACCTTATTTTCATAACCTGAATAAGTATGAACTACATACCAACTTGCTTCTGCCATAATCAACTACTCCATTCTACACAATCAGTCGGTGCTTAGACAATCAGACTTAAGCCTAACTGAATAATCATATCCAACACTTTAATGACTGCACCTAGTAATACGGAAATGATAACAACAGCTGTAGTCTGCTTAACAATTGACATCTTATCTGGCCAGATGATCTTCTTGAATTCCGCTCTCACACCCTTAAAAAAGTGTTTCTTCGGTTTCGCGTTCTTCTTGCCGGACTTCTTAGATGTCTCAGGCTTCTTCGCACTTGCTACCTCTTCAATTGTGATTTCTTCGCTCATAGACTACCTCCATGCTCTCTGACTACTTGGTTTCTTTGTGTAATGTGTGTGACTTACAGAATCTACAATACTTCTTAGTTTCCATTCTATCCGGATGGGTTTTCTTGTCTTTAGTCATATTGTAGTTTCTCTGCTGACACTCTGTACATGCCAATGTGATCTTTACGCGCACAACTATCCACCTCCAAATTCAATTTTGCTTTTCATGCCTAAAATTAGGCATAAAAAAAAGACTTCTTCCATCGCTTCCATACTATAACATAGCACATGACCTAAAGTCAACTGTTTTTTTCAGATTCCTTCACCTATGGCAATTGCTACATAATAAACGTGGGAAATTCCTGCTGCACGCAGTAATTTTGCACAATGATCCACTGTACTTCCTGTGGTATAAATATCATCTACTAAAATCACGCTGTCAATGCCGCGGCATTTCTCCACATCTACTGCAAAGGCATGCTGCAGATTCTGGTAACGTTCCTTATGGGATAATGCTTTCTGGGGCAGTGTTTCCTGTACCCGGTAAATCAAATCCTTGCGTACTACAAAATTTCCTTCCATAGCCATAGCTTCTGCCAGCTCCTCCGCTTGATTATACCCTCGTTTACGACGCTTTCTGTCATGGATAGGAACGGGAACCAACACATTGGTGTGCCAAACCTGTTCTACCTTCTTTAAGCCTGCAATCATAAAAGGTGCAAAAAATACGCTATAGTCCCTGCGATTGTTATATTTTAAGTCATAGATTGCCTTCTGCACAGCATCATTATAATGAAATATGGCAATTCCCTGCGTATAAAAATGGCCATACTGACTACAATCACCACAATATTCCTGTTCTTCGTGTTCTAACTGTTTTCCACACTTCATGCAGGAGGGCTGGGTGATAAAAGGTAATGTCTCTTTGCATTTTGGACAAACTGTTACACCTGCCGGCAGTTTTTCTTTGCACACCGGACAGGTAAGTGGGAATACCAATTCTAAAAACCTCTCTCTCCAAAGCCGAATCGTTTTCTTTAATTGGCATCGTTCCAAATATTCATACCTTCTTCCTGTTGCTCCCGCAGTCGCAGATGCAGACTGCAGAACCGTTTATGCTCGCCTTCATTTTCAATCATCATCTGTACTGTCTGGGGCATACCCACCAGACAGACGCATTTCTTCGCTCTTGTAACTGCTGTATATAAAATATTCCGGTTCATCAGCATGGCTGGACCGGATAATACTGGAATAATCACTGCCGGATACTCACTACCCTGAGATTTGTGAACAGTAACTGCATATGCCAGTTCCAGTTCTTCTAAATCCTTAAAGCTGTAAATTGCAAACCGGTTATCGTCAAATTCCACCTCCATAAGCTCTGTAGACGGATTAATTACCCGAATCGTGCCCATGTCACCGTTAAATACACCAACGCCCCGTTCTGTTACAATACCATATTTCCCTCGCTTCTCCCATTCCAACTGATAATTATTTTTTATTTGCATGACCTTGTCCCCTTCCCGGAACACCATATCCCCATGCTCGTGCTCCCGCTTCTTGGAATCCGGCGGATTTAATTCCTGCTGCAAAATCCGATTTAAGCTGATAACACCCAGATTTCCCTTTTTCATAGGAGATAATACCTGAATCTCTGTCACACTGGCATTTACGTATTTGGGAAGCTTCTCCCGAATCAGCGTAACGATAACACCGGCAATCCGGCTGGCATCATCTCGCTTAATAAATAGAAAATCCTCACTGTACTTACCTAAATCAATCATTTCTCCATGATTAATTCTATGGGCATTGGTTACAATATCACTTTGAGAAGCCTGACGGAAGATTTTCTCCAGCTTAACCACTGGAAAACATTCTGAAGAAATAATATCCTTTAATACATTTCCTGCACCGACAGAGGGCAGCTGATCCACGTCACCTACTAATATCAACTTCGTTCCTGCTGCCACTGCTCGCAGCAGAGCATGCATCAGGAAAATATCTACCATAGACATCTCATCAATAATCAGTACATCTACTTCCAGGGGATTCATTTCGTTGCGTTCAAACTGCATGGTTTCCCCTTCTTCCATGGCACCGGATAATTCCAACAATCGATGAATCGTCTGTGCCTCATATCCGGTAGTTTCCGTCATACGCTTTGCCGCACGTCCTGTAGGCGCTGCCAGCCGGATTTCATTTCCCATTGCCTCGAAATATTTGATAATCGCATTAATGGTTGTTGTTTTACCAGTACCCGGTCCACCGGTTATAACTAAAATACCGTTATTGGCAGCTTCATAAATGGCATTCTTCTGCTGCTGTTCCAGTTCCATTTCCAGCTCTTTCTCAATACGGACAATCTGCCGCATCACTGCCCCTTCCTGCTCATCTGAAACCACACGAAGGTCTAACAGCATCCGGGCAACATTCAATTCTGTGTAATAATAAGTAGAGGCATATACATACTGTTCTTCCTCTACCTTCTTAACGACCACCTTTTTCTGAATGCACAGATCCATAAGCTGCTGGTCTATGTCAAATGCCGTAAGTCCAAGAAGCTGACAGGTTCTGTGATACAGCAAATCCTTAGGCAAATATGTATGGCCTTCATTGCTGGATTGCAGCAGCGCATAGGAAATACCGCTTTGTATACGAAAATCAGAATCTGTTAAGAATCCGATTTTTCGTGCAATCTCATCTGCAATACGAAATCCTATTCCATTTACCTCCTCTGCCAGACGGTAGGGATTAGCTTCTAACACCTGAGACACCTTATTTCCATACTGCTTATATATCTTTAACGCCAGCGCCGTTGTGATACCGAACTTCTGTAGATACATCATAACAGAACGCATGTCCTTCTTTTCTTCCATCTGGGAAGAAATATCCATTGCCTTCGCCATGCTGATTCCCTTAATTTCTGCTAACCGTTCTGGTTCTTCTTCTATAATACGCAGTGCATGAACACCGAACTTATGCACAATCTTATCTGCCATCTTCATACCGATTCCCTTAATGGCACCGGACCCTAAATATCGTAAAATAGAATCTTCATCCTCCGGCATACGCAGTTCATAAGTGGAAATCTTAATCTGTGTATCATAAATAGGGTGAACTACCACTTCACCCTGGATCTGTGCGTATTCACCCTCATTTACGGACTGCAGAACACCCACGCATACGTGTTCCTTCTGCCCCTCTATGAAATTCAAAACCGTATATCCATTGTCCTCGTTCCGAAAGACAATCTTATCTACATAACCGGTAAGTGTTACCATGTATCTAACAAGTCCTTCCTATTCCAACGTACCATTCATCATCTCTACGTATCTGCCGGTTCCCACTGCTACTGCAGTCATAGGATCCTCCGCAGTTACTGTATTAATGCCTGTCTTAGACTCAATCAACTCCTCCAGTCCGCGAAGCAGGCATCCACCACCTGTTAAAACAATACCACGATCTGCAATATCTGCTGCCAGCTCTGGTGGTGTCTTCTCTAATACGCCATGAATGGCTTCTACGATCTGCGCTACAGATTCTCTTAATGCCTCTTCCACTTCTTCAGAGGTCACTGTGATTACCTTAGGCAGACCAATAACCAGATTCCGTCCACGAACCTCCATAGACTGTACCTCCGGCTGCTTGTATACTGTACCAATCTGAATCTTAATCTCCTCGGCTGTACGTTCACCAATTAACAGATTATGCTTTTTTCGCATATACCGCACAATGGCCTCATCAAAATCATCTCCGGCTACCTTAATAGACGCACTTTCCACTGTGCCTCCTAATGAAATAACAGCAATATCCGTTGTACCGCCGCCGATATCTACAATCATATTGCCACAAGGCTTGGAAATATCAATTCCTGCACCAATGGCCGCTGCAATAGGCTCCTCAATAATCTGGACCTCTCTGGCACCTGCCTCATAGGTTGCATCTTTGACAGCCTTCACCTCTACCTCTGTAGCACCACTGGGTACACAAACACTGATTCTAGGCTTCTTATACGTTTTCTTGCCTACAGCCTTCTGGATAAAATACTTCACCATTCTCTCTGTAACCTGATAATCTGAAATTACACCCTGCCGTAACGGTCGTACTGCCACAACATTTCCCGGGGTTCTTCCAATCATCAATCTGGCTTCTTCCCCAATGGCCTTAATCTTATTTGAATCGCGGTCAAAAGCAACGACTGACGGCTCCTTTAATACCACGCCTTTTCCTCTTATATATACTAAGACACTTGCAGTGCCTAAATCTATTCCTATATCTGTCACTAACATGCGGATTCCTCCAATAAAATCTTTCACGCATTATTATACTTGATAATGCAAATATTATCTATAACTTTTTACAAGAATTTTTCTTTGGGAAACGTGTGGAAAACACACTTTAGACACAATTTGAACACATTTTGGACACAAATATACTGTACATTAAAAATGTATCCTCGTTTAGAGGGTATATTACTTAACATTTTCATAACTCTGCTGGGAGGTCTTGACCTCCCAGCATCCCCCTCAAATATAGCAGCCCCATCGCCGTACGGTAGGGGGCTTTTTTTGTGTAAGAAATTCTTTAGAATTTCAAAATATTGTTTTTATTACTTATTCATTTCCTATAATTCTATCGAATTAATAACTTCTTCATCGATTATAGTCCTATTTTTACAAATTTGCAACATCTTTTTTCTGAAAAATTAAACTCTTTTTTTTGAAACCTTTTGCCCGAAAAAATAGTCGTTTTTTTACTAGATAATTTTCGTAAAAGAAAAGGACTACCCATAAACAACAGGTAATCCTTCCTTTTCCTGATTATGTATATGACACCAACTCATACATGACGGTGCATATATTTTTCTCGTGTGGCCAGTCCGCCTCGAATATGCCGTTCTGATTTATTGACATCCAGAACCTTTCTTGCGTCTGCTGCCAGAGCCGGACTAATTTGCAGAAGCCGGTTGGCAGCGTCCTTATGCACTGTACTCTTACTAACGCCAAAGGCTTTGGCTGTCTGCCGCACCGTGGCATTATTTTCCACAATATATTTTCCAATTGCAATGGCACGTTCCTCAATGTAGTCTTTCAAGTAGACACTCCATAGATTCCTTTTTTACAATCTATGTAACGAATCGGTCAGATATACTTGTTTACGCTTTTTTCTTATTCTTTCGTTGTGGCAATCCCTTACGGCGATAGCAGATGATTCCACCTGCTACTAAGATGCCTACAGGAATAATTACCATAAATAACACCTTATAGAAGGTTTCCACACTTTCAGCAGCAACAAATGTGTTCTCTCTAATATTCTTAGAACGCAGTGAAATGGTTTCGTCCTGCTGGCACAGCCACTCTACAGAATTTAAGAAAAGATCTGCATTTGCTCCGGACACAAGCTGGTTAAACTCATCACTGATAAAGTAAACAGATGAGATATATACAAGCTGTGCACTATTCTCAGACGCTGTATCTGTCTCTGCTTCTGCATCTGCATCGGTATCCGTTGTAAGAGTCTTAGTGACTGCTACACCTAAACTAAATGGTCCATCAATATCATTTTTTTCCTTTTCATAGGTTGTAATATTATAACCATCTACCTTCGAGAAAGCATCCTCTGAAGTCGTCAAAATTGATGACACCGTACAATCTGTATCTTCCTCATCTATAACCTGAATACCCTGACAATTGGGCAGCATCACAGAATAATTTGCTGAAGAAATGGGGTAGGTAATGGTATGATATTCCATTTCAGGCATTAGGAAGCTAGGGTATTGATAATAATTACTGCTACTTCCTTCAATTACAATACCATCAACTGTTTCCACATTAAATTCTGCCAAAACCTTCTTAAAGTTAGGCAGCTCTGTGTCTGTGTACCCCCATAATACCATAAGCTTACCACCTGCATTAATATAATCTGTAAGCATGGTAACCTCATCCTCCGCTAAATCTGTTGCCGGATCCAGAATCAGAATACAATCTGCATCCTCCGGCACTTCTCCTGTAGAAATCAGATTCAAACCATCCGTCTCAATGTTTTCTGCAGTAATAGAAGCTTCTAAACTGGTAGAATAATCTGACAAGGAGCCTTCCCCATGTCCCTTTAATATATACAGCTTCGGCAAATCCTCTGTAGTTACATAATGTAATGCTGAGGTCAACTGTTGTTCGCCATCGAACGCATTGGTTACGACAATATCGTCCTGGTCATAGGTCTGATAATAGGTTGTGTAATCGTATTCCTCTGTATAAATATCTCCGTTATCTACATATCGGCTTCGCTCACCACTTACAACAATAACGCTATTTGCTGTTACTTCATCCTCTGTATACTGGCTGGCAAAATTCGGATACAAATCTGTATCAATCTGCTCAATCGATATCTTACTGTTTAAATCTGCATATCGTTTTAAATACTCCCATAGTGCGGTATCCTCAGAGCCATTGGGTGCCAGTAAATACATGGTAACCTCCTGGTCGATGGCCTTAGCGATTTTCTCTGACTGATTGCTTAAGGAATATACCTCATCTCCTGTCATATCCTTTTTTGTCCAGCTTGAGGGCAGCTTGCTTACGCCAATATTTGCCCCAATGACTGCTGCAATTACAATCAACAGCACCAGCATGGTAAAGGTTCCCTTTTTTATCTGTCTTTTCATTCACTCCACCGGCCTTTCTCCATAAATACCACTGTAAAGATTAAAAACAGTACCGTTATGGAACAATAATAGAAAACTGTTGTCCAGTCAAACACTCCATTAATAAAATTATTCAATCGGCTAAACAAGGAACATTGGCTTAACAGGTTGTATAAGCCTCCCTCCAGCCAGGTTGGTTTTAACTGATAAATCATGTAATCAACGATTTCTAAAAACAGCACCCCTGCTGTTGCAACCAGCTTACTTTTGGTAAACACCAGCATAATAAGTCCCACTACTACCCCCAGTACTGCAAAGGCAATCCAGTTGGCAAAAGCCGTGGATGGCAGGTAAGCGCATAGGTTCGTCATAAGATATAGCACTAACATAGTAAAAAAGCATAGCACTGCTGCCACAATCTGATTCTCCGTCAGGGAGGATAAAAACATTCCAATGGCAATTAGGGAAAGTCCCAATAAGTAATAGCCAATTAGATTTCCATATGCAACGGTTAAAGATACGGTTCCGTATTTTGCCATCAGCGGTGGAATGCTTCCCATTATACAAACTGCGACGCCTAGTACTGCTGCCATCGCT
>CAZLTS010000032.1:0-8212 GCA_964562495.1 uncultured Lachnospiraceae bacterium
CAACTGCCTGTTCCTAAAGTGCACGAAACTTTCCTAGATGCAATCCTCCCGCATATGGACAAAGCCTCTAACGGCTGCTCGAAGATTAGAAAAACAACAATCATATCAATCAGCTAGCATGTCACTTTTCTAAGAATTTACACATTTTTTACTGAGCATAGGAATTGATGCTGTATATGCCGTCCCCAGTCCTGCCAACGAAAAAGAAGCAGTTTCACAATCGCCTATATACTAGTTGATTGAGAGGTGTAACTATGAAGGTATTATTTGTGTTTACCGGTGGAACCATCGGCAGTACATTACAAGATGACTACATTAATGTAGATGCCCAGAAACCGTATAAGATTATATATGAATATAAAAATCGATATGGCATAGATTTTGAATATGACGTTGTACAGCCTTACACAGAATTAAGTGAGAATAATACAGGCAAAACGATTTTTCAATTGATTCAATGTTTAAAAGCAAACCTAACCACAGCATATGATGGTGTAATCGTTACCCATGGAACAGATACCATTCAGTATTCTGCTGCCGCATTGTCCTATGCCTTTGAAAACAACTCCATACCCATTTGCATGGTATCCAGTAATTATCCCATTGAGGATGAACATGCCAATGGATTAATCAATTTAAGATGTTCTCTTCTTTTTATTCAAAACAAGCTGGGAACAGGTGTATGGATGATTTATAAAAATTCCAACGGCAATAAAACTTACGCTCATCGTGGGACACAGTTGTTGGCAAGTCAAACCTTTTCTGATTGCTTCTATAGTGCCAAAGATAACTACTATGGCTATTTTGATGAAAAGGAACACTTCTATAGAAATGAATCGTTTATTGAAGTGGAAGATGGGCTGAAACCTATAGAGCCCATTGAGATGCAGGAAACCTGTGATTTTATATGCAGGATAACTCCCTACCCGGGAATTTGTTATCCTGCTATAAATTCACAAATTAAGTATGTATTACTTGAAGGGTTTCATTCCGGAACCATCGATACCAAATCAGCAAGTGCCATCTCATTTTTTAAAGCTGCACATGCCAAAGGGATACAGGTTTTCCTAACAGGTGCTTCCAATGAAAGTGCCTATGCAAGCACGAAAGAATTTGAACAGCTTCATATTAAACCGCTGCTTGGTATCACACCAATTGCTGCTTTTTTGAAGCTTTGGATGTTAGGATGATAATTACCAAAATGACCGCGCCGATTAAGATTAACAGTCCGAAGATACTGCCAATCACAAGTCCTGTATTATTGAAAAACTGTGCCCAGACACTGGTTGTAATCAGGACTTCGGCGAAGGTCTTAGTCGTTTCATTTCCCGCCTTGTCCACTGCTGTTACTGTAATCGTCTGCGTCTTAGTACTACCAGGAATGGTTGCTTCAATTTCCTCATTCGCATCTTCTAGTTTCTCTAGTTCTTCACTGGTGTAGACCTGTTCCATATTCTCTGCAGTGATTCTTAATTCCTTTAGATTCATATCACTGGCAGAAATCCGTATATTGTGATTTTCTTCCTGATATACAGTGTTCTCCTTTATATCCTTAACAGTTAAATTCGGACCTGTCTGATCCAGATTAAAGGTCATCTGTGTTTCGTCGGTGCCACTTTGATTGGTTCTTCCTGTGGCATCTGTGGATAAGACTTCAATGGTATAAACACCTTCCTTAGTAAACGCATCTGGTTTTATGGTGTACGTATAAGTATTGACCTGATTTTCTCCTTCATCGGCTTCTATGGTAAAGTCCTGATTTGCTTTTAATGTCCAGTTATCACCACCCAATATAGAGACACGAATCACGGTATCCTCCGATTGAACCTGATCTACATTTTTTTCTGTAATGATTACCTGCGGTGCTTCTTTATAGATACCTTCTGTAATTGCATCTTGACTAAATTCCACACTGTAGGTTGAACCATTTCTGTTAACAGAGAATTGCATTTTCTCTGTGCTTTCATTTCCTGCCTTATCCTTGCAGGTAACTGTCAGCACATACACATCATCGTCGCCCTTACCATCTGTGAAGCTATCTAGTGCAAAGCTTACTGTATTAACCTTCTCATCAACCACCTGTTTTCCAGATATTGCACTTGCTAATTGAATTTCCATTTCCTCTGCATTGGTATCCGCCATGGAAACTGTAATGGGGATATTCTTCTCCCGGTTTGCAGACTTATTCTTTACACCACTTATGGTAATTTCCCCTTTTGTTTTGTCAATAACGAAATCTGCAACCTTATGGGAAACTGCCTCATTCCCTGCTTCATCAGTTGCCTCTACCTGAATGCTATATACACCATCTTCTGTAAAGTGCACTGTGGCTGTGTGGGTATCTCCATTCGAGGTAAATGCAGTTACCGATGGCGTCTCCTTAGCATCTCCTGTTGCGCTCACTGTAACCTTTACCAGATTTGTATCAAAATTATGTTCTGTAATCGTAATGGTAGCTGTTCGCTCCTGCTTATAATAGTTGCCATTTTCTACAGCATTATTGTCAAAAGTAATTTCTGCAATAACCGGCACTGTTTGATCAATGGTAAAGCTTTCCGCTGCCACCGTTCCCTGTGCCTGGGTATACGTGGTAGTCTTATTGCCTGCATCATCTGTACAGGTAATCCCGGAAATTACATAATCACCATCATCATTAAAGTTAATAACCGCTTGATGTAAGGTATCGTCGCCACTTCCCGAGGTTTCCCAATTCAGTGTCTGATTATAGACAGCTCCATCCTTCGTAATCTGAATGGTAAATTGCTGCTTACTAAAATTCCGTTCTCTGACTGTAATCGTTGCTGTTCTCTTGTTTTTAAATAGCTTATTGTCAGCAGCGCTATTATTATCGTAAGATACTGTAATTTGCGGTGCAGTAGTATCAATCTTAAGCTGGCAGGATTTTTCTACCACTCTTCCTGCGTTATCAATCGCACGAACCCACAACGTCACATCATGGGTTGCCTGTACGGTAATATCACCATCAAAGCTTTGCTGTACCTTACCGGTACTTCCTGTAAATAACACATACTGTGCATATGCAGCATCCTGTTTTTGACTGCCTTCTTCCACCAGCTGATAAGAAACCTCGCTTAAACCTGAGAATACTGCATTGCCTTCTGAATCCTTCTGTGCCGGGTCTGTAACAGACACCGATACTGTAACCTCACCATTGTAGATTCCGTTTACTGGCTGATTCACCGTTACCTGAGGGGTGACTGTACCGCTTGGGCTCTTACCATCTACCACAATCCGACTTGTGTTTAAATATGTGTAGTTACCTGCTTTGTCTGTAATTCTGTAATATACAATTACACTACTACCTGCAGAAATCTTCGGTGTCACAGTTGTGCCATCACTGGAAATGGCTTTTTTCCATTTTACCATTCCCAGTTCCAGACTACTTAACTTCTTTGTAGATATGTAATAGAACACCTTGGATTTATCCAGACCACTTAAGCTATCCTCCTGTTCAAACAGAACATACACAGGTTTTGCTTCGTAAACTGTTCCTTTCGTTGTAATCAGCGAAGTTCCTTTTGTATCTTTGGCAATACGGATACTTCCTGTAGGCTTCTTGGTATCCAAACAGAAAAACTTCGGTGCTACAGCACTGTTTCCATCTTCATCCACATACTTAACAATTCCGCCATTTCCCGCCGGATCTGTGTAGGAAACTGCGAATTTATAATATGCATTTGTTTTCTTATTAAACTTAACGGTAGCCTCATAGGTATCTGTCTCGCCAGTTACCTTCTCAAAGGTAACTGTTGGTGCTTTCCAGCCTGCCAGTGCTTCCTTACAGTTTGCATCCCCATAAGCTTCAACTGTAACCGTCAGTCCTGTTTTCTGGCTAAAGTTATGGTCTACAATTCGAATCACTGCAGTTCGGCTATCTGTAAAATACTTGCCATTTATCGCCTGGTTATTGTCATAGGTTACTGTGATAACAGGCTTGGTTTTGTCCACTATGAACTGGGTCGCTGCCTGTGTGTCTTGTGCATAAATAACCCGTTTACTACTATTTCCTGCTGCGTCAGTACAAGTCAAGTCAAAGGTGTATGCAGCATCTTCTTTAAATGTAATGGTCGCTGTATAGGTATCTGTTCCTGCTTTCCTGCTCCACTTGGCCTTTGCCAGCTGATTCCTAAGCGTTTCCTGAATCTTGGCATTCGTCTTGCCAGAGGCGTTACTGCTTTTAACGGTAATGCCGCTAAGATCCAGTGTACCCTCTGTAAAATATCGCTCTGTTACTGTAATCGTTGCCGTTCTTGCCTTTGCAAAATACTTATCGTTCTTTACCTGATTATTGTTGTAGCTTACTTCTACGACCGGTACGGTGGTATCAATGATAAACGCATTGGCCGCTTTCGTTTTCTCTCCATAAGAAATCACCGTTTCCCCTGCTGCATCGACATTCTGATTTCCCGCCGGGTCTGTTACCAGTAAGTTAAAGGTGTACTCTCCATCCTCTGCAAACTCCACTGTTGCCGTATATACATCGGTTCCCGTTTTCTGTTTCCACTTTGCCTTAGCAAGCTGGGCACAAAGTTCCTTCTGAATATCCGCATCTGACTTTCCAACTGCGTTACTGTTTGATACTGTAATGCCCTCCAGATTGATTTCACTGTCTGCAAAATTATGCTCTTTCACCGTAATGGTTGCCGTTCTTGCCTTTGCAAAATACTTATCGTTTTTCACAGAATTATTATCATAGCTGACTGTTACAACTGGTGCAGCTGCATCTATGGTAAAGGCACTTCCAGATTTTGTACCTGCAGCATAGGAAATCACAGATTTTCCCTTATTATCTGTATTGGAATTTCCTGCCGGATCTGTAACAATTAAATCAAATGTATAATTTCCATCTTCGGTAAAAATAACGGTTGCCGTATAAGTATCCGCCTGCTCCCCTGCTGTCCAGTTTTCCTTAGCCAACTGGGCACGTAGCTCCTTCTGAATATCCGCATCTGACTTTCCAGCTGCGTTACTGTTTGATACCGTGATACCCTCCAGATTGATTTCACCGTCTACAAAATTATGTTCCGTTACTGTAAGCGTTGCGGTTCTTCCTGTACTAAAATAGGTTTCATTTTTTACTTCATTATTATCATAAGATACCGCTACAACAGGAGTCGTCTTATCTATAACAAATTCCGTCTTTTCTGATTCCGTTTTCTGTCCAGCCGGATCTGTACAAGACATTGAAAATGTGTATTTGGCATCCTCTGTAAATGTAATCGTAGTTGTATACTGGTCCGTTCCGGCTTTCTGACTCCACTCCGCCTGTGCCAGCTTCTTTCGTAAAGCTTCCAGCACCTCTGCATCTGTATTTCCTGCAGCATTGCTACTATTTACAGTCAATCCTTCTGGCTCTAAGACGCTGTCTGCAAAGTAGCGCTCTGTTACCGTAATCGTTGCGGTTCGTTCCTTTGCATAATAGTTTTCACGTGCTGGCTCTGTTTTATCATAGGTGATGTCAACTACCGGTTCTGTTTTATCAATAATAAACTCTGTTGGCGCCTCTGCTTCACCATAATCAACGACAGACTCCTTACCATCTATATTCGTATTACCGGAAGGATCTGTCACAATTAAATCAAAGGTGTATTCTCCATCCTCTGTAAATTCCACGGTTGCTGTATAAGTATCTGCCTGCTCCCCTGCTGTCCAGTTTTCCTTAGCCAGCTGGGCACGAAGCTCCTTCTGAATATCCGCATCTGACTTTCCAGCTGCGTTACTGTTTGATACTGTGATACCCTCCAAATTGATTTCACTGTCTGCAAAATTATGCTCTTTCACCGTAATGGTTGCAGTTCTGGCTTCTGTAAAATATTTTTCATTTACAACTGTATTATTATCATACGTTACCGAAACAACGGGTCTCGTATTCTCTACTACCAATATATCGCTGTCTGCACCTTCTCTCTGATACTGCGTTTCGTTACCTGCCCGGTCTACAGCCGTAATATGAATCTCTTCTCTAAATTCTACATCTGGCACTGCATCCTGAGGCAACTGAAACATATAGACATTGTCCTCTGATTCCTCTGCCACTTCTATCTGAAATGTATATTTCCCTGACTGTAAAGTTATAGAGCCCAAACCACTTCCATCATCTGTAGCTGTAACCATTATTGTCACTGGTGCGTTTGCATAGCCAATCCACGTATTTAGCCCTAGAATATCATTTAATACTGTACTGCTAAAGGAAAGGTTCAAATATTCTACATTGCTAATTACCGGGGCAGTTTCATCAATTTTATCTACTTCTACCGTTACCACTGTAGCATTGCCCGAAGCATCACAAACAGCAAATGTGTATGTACCATTCTCCTCTGCCGTCACTTCAATCTTGCCCTCTGCTGCTTGGTTCCATGTAGCCTCTTGAATTTCCTCAGCAGCCACATCACCTTTTACCCATGCATAAGACAGTTCCTGGTCTTCATCTGCGCTACCCTCATCTGTAACCCAAAATGTATAGGATACACTTTCTGCTCCCCACTCTGTTGGCTCTTCAATTTTTTTAATTTCTGGTGGTATGGTATCAGGTTCTGATGTTTCTTCCTCCGTCTCTTCTGTTGTCTCTTCTGTTGTCTCTTCCGTTGTCTCTTCCGTTGTCTCTTCTGTTGTCTCTTCAATTATTATTTCTTCTGTTTCCTGGGGCTCTGCAGCATCAGAATCCTGCTCCTCTGTCTCAGTTGCCCATACCGGTTGTCCATTCCACAACCCTATACTACTTGTAAATGCCAGCTCTACAGCCAAAATTACTGCAAGCCATTTTCCAATTTTATTCTTCATATGGCACTCTCCTATTCTATAAATTCCTTTGTATATATAAAAGTGATATCCCGAATCAACCGAATATCCTCCGGATTCTCATAAAGCAGCGTAGTTGTTGCCGCAATTTCTGGCAAAATCGTGGTATCTTCTACCAGTTCTAACGACTCGGTTACTTCCAGTCCTACGTTTTCCTCAGCATCAGCTTCCTTTATCTCCTGCTTATTTTCCTGCAGTGAATGTTTTATCTTGTTTTCCTTCTGCATATTTTCCTGTATATAAGCAATATTCCTTTTCGCATTGCTTCCTGTAAGATCTCCCACAAGCTTCGGAATGCGAAATAAAAAAAATAGATATACGGCAATCAGGAAAAAAACGCCTGCTAAAACATACGCTGCCAGAGAAATCATTTCTAACTGCTCAACTGTCATTTGCATTTTCCCTCTCTTCCTTCATATTCCGTATCTTATTCTTAGCAGCACTGGTAATTAAATTTTGCACTTCCGTTACATCTTCTTCTAACCATGCGTAACGCTCCATTCCCAACTCTGTGATTTGTTTCTCTATATGACTGACAAACGTCTCCATTTCTTCTATATTTTGATCTACATCGTCTCCAATGCTCATTTCCAAATATCCACTATAATTCACAATTGCATCAATTCCGTACTTATAAAGCTGTGTCAATGCATTATATCCAGTATCTTCCCTTTCTACTTCATTTTCCACTTCCTCCATCAATTGGTTTATGTTTTCCCAATATAGTTTCCAATTATCCTTTTCAGAGGTCATTTTGTCAGGATCTCCTAATATTACGTCTATATAGAATCCTGCAATTTCCGCATATGCCTTCTGCTTTAGCTGGTCACTGGCTTCCAGATGTCTGATTCCATAACTGCCTGCCTGTTCCATCCACCACTTGGTTTGCTTCATTTTCACCTTAGTATCATTGGCATAATATTCCCAGTAAAAGCAACCCATTTTATAGCAAATCCACGCACATTTATCCGTATCCGTTACAGTATCCAGTTGGATATTTTCCTCCAGATTTTCCAGGTCTTCCTTTGTTAATGTATCCTTTTTATCATACAAATCTATAAGCTGTTCATATGCCTCTGCCCTGGTATTGTCGATTTCTATGGCTTCCAGGTAATATTTTTCCTTCTCATCATCATCAATTGCCTTATCTCCATATTCAATCTTTCCGTCATAATTTTCCTTTCTCAGCTTAACAGACTGCAATCCAGTAAACACCCCGGTTACGGCCATAACCACAGATAGGATTCCACACATAAGAAATGCTTTTAATTTTCGTTTTTTTATTCTTCTATGTCTGGTATCTATTTCATCATACCGTTCCAGGTCATACATAAGCTCTGCACAGGATTGATACCGCTTATTGGGCTCCTTCTGTGTACATTTTAATAGAATC
>CAZLTS010000033.1:0-8094 GCA_964562495.1 uncultured Lachnospiraceae bacterium
TACCGATACCTGTACTATCTAAGTAAATATTACCAGCCTGTGCTGCTTTTAAATAAACAGTATCACTGTAGAAATATGTGGAATTATTGCCAGAAGTAGTAGACGTCGTTTTAGAAGACTTACTTACCTCAGATACACCAGTAACAAAGTTGTCTGCCCAGTTTGTATTAGTAACGAATCGAACATCACCCGCAGCAACCTCTGTATCATCACCAATACCTACAGCAGCTGTTGTATCAGTAGCCTTTTTCAAAGATATAGCGCTCTCAGCAACTTCACCAACAGTAGAAACTGGTGTTAACTCATCTACTGTTGTAGCTAGCTTAGTGGTTGTTCCCCAAGTAGCATCGGTTCCACTCTTAGGTGAAATAAGTAAGGAATATGCAGTTGCAGCTTTAACACTTACATTCGTCGCTGTAACCTGCGCGTTATTTACAAACCATGCATAAGTTGCACTACTTAACGCAACGGCTGCCACGATAACCATTGCAATCGCAGCCATAAGCTGCTTTTTTAAAGATTTAACGTCCATAAATCATCTCTCCTTTTCTTTATTATCTTTTGCCATTCGTATAATCACGCATCTACCATCTGACAACCGTGGTACATACGGTAGCTGACTGCCTTGGTTTATCTGTCTCTTCTTCGTTCCTATGAACAAATCATGCTCTCACCGGGCCCGGTAGAGAAGAGTTGCTTCGCCACCTTATACACGCAAGTACATATGCTCCAGTGGGAATTTGATTTCTTCACAGGCTATTCGGTTAAACAGAAAAACGGTAGGCTCTTGAGCTTTGTGCCCCATCCTTTCAGACGGTTTACCTTTTATCTATATCTACAGCTGTTGTGGTGCTGCAAATATCTAATTGTCCTTGTTACGCCGGTTAGACCAGGTAACATCACCTGAATTATAATAATCAGGTGCATCTGTTCCGGCTGCATTAATAGAATTACCGCCGGTAATGGTGTCCCAGATATCCTCCGCGAACTTGGCAAACAAGCTGGAATCGCTTTCCTCCAGGGCATCAATATTCATACTAAATTCAACACTTCCACCTACAATCGCATCTACACATTCCGGATCTTCTCCTTCCATCCAGATAACGACTGTATACTTATCTACATTTCCAACCAGGAAATCATCTACCGTATAGGTACAAACTACATCGTGACTCTCGAAGCTGGTACAACCATCCTCGTCACTTCCGTCTGCTGCAGGCTCTGCGTATATCATACGCTCTCCGTTGCGCCACACGGCTACACGAACTGCATTCTCTGCTCCCTTGGAGTAGGAATCCAATGTAATTACGGCTGAATAGCCTACATCTTCCTTTCCCGCATTTCGTACATAATAGGTGTATGCCATATAGTTTCTGCCGTTATGTCCGCCATCAACTTCGTCAATATCCTCCGGCAAATCCTCCAATGTTATGTTCGTAGCGTCCTGTATGGAGTTGGCTGTCAAACGTGCTGTAGGATTACTGAAATTTCCATCTGTATCTATGGCAATACCACGCCGGTACAATTCCAGACGGTTTAGGTTAATGGTAAAGTTACCCATCTTTTCCTGCATAAATGCTAAAATAAACAACCCGGCAATTAGTAAAAACAGAACAAGTAAAATAATATGTAGCTTATCCATTCGCAGCAACGCTGCTCCCACACGCTTAGCACGTCTATGGGGCATATACATACTAACTAAGGTGTCCTCGTCGACTTCGCCCCCATTCTCAGCCATCAGCTTCTCCAGCTCTTCAATTCGGACTAGTTCCTCCTGCTCCTTACGTCTCGCCTTTCTACTCTTTCTGGTTCTTTTAGTTGTGCTATCCTGATTCGATTCCTTGTCTTTTTTCATACTCATAGTTTATACTTTTTCTTCACATTGGCCACATAAGCCTGCACACGCTCTCGCTCTGTGCTATCTGCAAAACGGAACTGTAAACCGCATATATGCCGATACAGGCTGCCCTTCGGTGCCTCTCTGGACCAACACACTGCCGAAACAATCTCATCAATGGCCTTACCCTCTGGTGCCACGCCCACTCGTGGAAGAGACAACTCACATACCTCACCAATGTCAAAATGGCGATTCAGATAAATAGCCGCACCACCGGCGGAAATATCCAGGCTCATGCCATCTTCCTTATCTATGCCGCCTTCATCATTCAACGGCCATGTATCCTGTAAATATGTAACTCGCAAGGCTACCTTCAAACGTTCATCTGCACGTTGGAAGAACTGTCTCTGTTCGGAAACACGTCTAATCTTCCAATAACGTCTAACGCCTTCCTTAACAACATCATCGGCATAGCCTGCCAGAATCATGCCGTCAGCGCCCTGACCATGGCGAATCAAAAGCTTCTGATTCTCATCCAGAGGAAGACTCTTACCACCCTTCATAGGTACAGATATCAGGAAGACTGATTCATCCAGTGCCTTACCGAATGTGCAAACCATATCAAACTCTGGTTCCTTCCCCATCCCTCTGTCTAGTGCAAGCTGTAGTTTACTACCGCTTTTGATCTTCAGTGTTGCTTCTGCCATCGTAACTATCTCCCTTTTTTTCACTTCGTACTGCCTTATCAGTGTAGAAAAAGGCTACTTTACTACTATCATTCTATAAAAATTGAACAGATTTGTCAATATCTCTTGCAGGAATTTTATGAAGAACTTTGAGACGTAATTGTTAAAAAAGTGCCATATCCATCTAAGAATCCCCATCCACTATCCCGGTTTGGATAAAGAAAGTTTGAAGGTCTTCTGGCTCCGCGAATCAGATAACTTTTGGCATCTACAGTCCGCATGGTAATCAAATTTTTCTTCACGATTCCCCACTGAAAAATCTGTGCCATAACCCCGCCTGCCACCGATACCGCAATGCAAGAACCACTTACACCACCATAACCTCCTGATAGTAAAGGTGCCAGAATCTGAACACCCGGAGCAGCCAGATCCGGCTTTATGTAATCCGTCACTGTATACCCTCTTCCCGTATTTGGCTCTACTGCATTTTGCATACTGTTATAATTTCCCACTGTAAATGTGCTAGGTGTATTTCCCGGCTCGGTAATGGTTACATAAGGGTCTGACTTCAGGAAATAAGTATCTGGCTGGAGAAATTCCCCAATAGGCAGCCACAGGTGGAAGATTTGATTGACTAGATTACTGCCCTGTACCCGAATCCGCCAAATGCCCGCTGTAGGTTCTAAGAAACGCATTTGCAACAATTGATTTCCGGTTTGTGCTTCTGTAACGAAGTTAGCTACTGCAATCACAGTAGGTTCCAATAGAAATCGAAATTCCTGCCGGAAGAAAAAGCCTGCCGGCATGATGGTTGTCGTTTCTCCCGAAGGCGCAATAATGGACACAGCAAATAAATCCGGCGCCTTTCCCCACAGCTCCAGCGTAAATCCTTTTTCTCCTTCTCCCACATTAATCTCCACATCTTGGTAAGCCTCTGCAGGATACAATGTCCCCTTATAATGATGTCTGGCAGCCCCTTCATTTCCTGTAGGCACTGCAATTCCCACACCTCCTGTTGTACTATAATTTTCCAATATTTCCGACAACGGAAGGCGTCCGCTGTGGTCTCCTTGATTCGTTCCCACACCCATAATAATTACAATGGGACGCTGCCAGCTTCTGGCAAAGCCAATGAGATACTGTACCCCCAACATAATATCTGTTTCCTGATAAGCAACTGCCCCGTCACGAATATGATAATATTCCTTTAAGTAAGATTTTGCCTCCTTTAGCTTTACCACTACCAGTTCTGCTTCCGGCACAATACCTGTAAAGCCATTGCTGGCATCTGCACTGCCTGCCGCCACACCTGCCATATAGGTGCCATGTCCATTGGTGTCTGTAGACGGCACTACAGAGAATGGCGCATCTGCTTCCAGTGCAGTCTGAAGCTGTTCCTGTGTGTAAACTGTTCCATAGCCAAAACCCTCCGGCACCTCCTCACTTTGTATGGTCTGATCCCAAATAGCGGCAATGCGTGTTTTCCCATTGGCAGTCTGAAATGCCGGCAATCTATAGTCAATTCCGGTTCCAACGAAACCTACCAGCACGCCCTGTCCCTGCAGCTTTAGGTTGGGCTGCAGCTGCAACAGGACTGCATTGGCTGCCTCAGCACCATTTACCTGCATAAGCCCATACAGCTTAGGTGTCGAATAATAATTCAAAGACTCTGCCACAGGGCCATGAAGCATCCAGAAGTTACCACCCAAATGCTGCATACATGGCTCCTCCGGCCACTCTCCTAATATATTATCAATATCCTGCCGTTTTAATATAAAATCTCCGTAATTTTCATTGATAATTTGCTCTCTACAGTATGCTTCCAATTCAGTCAGCGCCATACTATTCTCCATTCCGCAGACGCTCGTCGTCGAGGAGCTCACGAGAAAGCTGCGTATGCAGTTTCTCGTGTAGCATCAGGACTACTTTGTGACGCCTGCGGCACAAAGTAGCGTGTGAAAAATCAGCACATCAGTGTGATTTTTCACACTAACCTCCATTTTGCAGACGCTTTTTTCTATCCTATGTCAAACCAATTTTCTCTAGACCAAAAACTGCCACCTTACAACTTAGTAAAGTGACAGTTTCACACTATTCTGCATTCGGCAGGTGCTTGTCCTCCAGGGGCTCCAAACGCATCTGAATCAGTGGTGCGCCTGTACCTTCTATGTACGCCCGATTAATCGTGACAACACCAATATTATCATCCTTTGGCGTCTCATACATAATATCCATCATAAATTCTTCGATAATCGACCGTAGTGCACGTGCACCGGTTTTCTTCTCTAATGCCTTCTCGGCAATGGCTTCTATGGCATCCTGTGAAAATTCCAGTTTCACCTCATCTAATTCCAGTAGCTTCTGATACTGCTTTAGGATGGCGTTCTTCGGATCTGTCAGAATCTTCATTAACATCTCCTTAGACAAATCCTCCAGTGTAAAGATAACCGGAAGACGACCTAAGAACTCAGGAATCATACCAAAATTGCGTAAATCCTCTACCGTTACCTTCGATAGTAAATTCTTATCCTCGTCGTATTTATCCTTTAAATCTGCCTGGAATCCAATAGAGGACTGCTTATTCAGCCGTTCCTTAATGACCTCGTCTAAATCCGGGAAAGCACCACCGCAAATAAATAAAATATTTCTCGTATTTACTGTGGTTAATGGCACCATGGCATTTTTACTGCTGGCACCCACAGGCACTTCAATATCTGCACCCTCTAACAGCTTTAACATTCCCTGCTGTACAGATTCTCCACTAACGTCTCTACTGTGGGAATTCTTCTTACGGGCAATCTTATCAATCTCATCTATAAACACTATACCAGACTCTGCCCGTTCCACATCATTATCTGCTGCCGCCAACAGTTTAGAAATTACACTTTCTATATCATCACCAATATATCCGGCTTCTGTCAATGCTGTAGCATCTGTGATAGCCAAAGGCACATCCAACAGCTTCGCCAGCGTCTTAACCAAATAGGTTTTACCACTTCCGGTAGGTCCAATCATAAGCATATTAGACTTCTCAATCTCTATCTCATCCATAGTGTCCGTTGCCACACGCTTATAGTGGTTATATACGGCAACGGATATTGCCTTCTTGGCATGCTCCTGTCCAATGACATACTCGTCTAACTGTGCCTTGATCTTATGGGGTGCCGGTAAATCCTTCAAATCCAGAATAGGCTTATGCTCGCCCTTCTTCTTTTTCTTTACCCGCTGATGATCCTGCATACCATGAATAGGGCCTAAGTTAATAAAACTAATGGACGGCTTCTTTGGCTGTCCGTTTCCCTCAGATTTCTCACCTGCAGGCTTCTCTTCTGTCTCATCCTCCGGGTCACCTACCATAACCTCTAGGGTTCCATCCTCATCATGTACGCCCATATTGTCCGGAGTACCGCCAAACATCTGCTGCATGAAGTAATTCATTGCATCCGAATCCGGTCCCTCCTCTTCTATATGAACGCCATTAAACGGTCCAGAGGTTATGACATCCATGGACCGTTGTATGCAGTCCGGGCAGACTAGGATTCCGCCCGGAAATTCCAGCAGCTTTCCGGTCTGACTCTCCGGTCGTCTGCACAAAGAACAATATCTTTCATATTCTTCATCTTTTTCTTTTGACATTAATTTTTTCCCTCCGATTTTTCACACGATTAATTGCTACTCTTCTGTAATGTAACCTCCACGTCCTTAGATACGTACTCTCGGTTATCCATGTACTGAATCGTAATGGTAACTTTATCACCAACTGCATAATAAGCCAACTGTTCTTTCAGTTCAGTCATACTCTCTACAGTAGTTCCGTTAATTGCTGTAATAATATCTCTTGCCTGGATACCTGCCTTATCAGCTGCACCATCTTCCTCAACCTTAGATACTAATACACCATTTGGCATACCTAAGCTCTGTACATATTCATCAGATACATCAGCACCTGTAATTCCTAAGTAACCTCTCTTGTCTTCATCCACTTTCGTCTTCGTTTCCTGATTCATCAGATTGTTAATAATATCTGTTGCAGATGAAATAGGAATGGCAAAGCCCATGCCTTCAATGCTGGCTGAACTGTAGCTGTTGCTTGAATACTTAGCAGAATTAATACCAATTACCTCACCCTTAGAGTTTAATAAGGCACCACCACTGTTACCACCGTTAATAGCTGCATCTGTCTGCAACATGGTCATCGTTGTGTCCTCATCCATGTAAACTTCACGATTTACTGCACTGATAACACCTGTTGTTACAGACTGTCCATAACCTAATGCATTACCGATAGCAATAACGCCTTCGCCTACCTTTAAATCATCTGAGCTGCCGATCGTTGCTTTCTTAATCGCACTCAATGTATCATCATCAATATTCTCCAATGGAATAGCTACAACAGCTAAGTCATTGCTGGAATCTGTTCCCTTAATATTCGCATCTACAGATACGTCATTAATAAACTTAACTGACAGGCTGGATGCGCCTTCGACTACGTGATTATTCGTAACGATTAAAAGCTCTGTATCTGTCTGCTGTACAATAATACCGGAGCCTGCACCAGAGTCAACCTCTGTCTGGCTATCCTCCTCGTTGTTATAGCCATACCAATAGTTCCAATAATTGCCAGAGTCAACTAGGGTACGACTAGTAATAGCCACAATCGCCGGCATAACATCATCAACGATACTGGATACATCTGTAATAACTACAGAACCAGAAGATGAGGAAGAAGTATCTGTAGACATCTCTACCGTTGTCTTATTCTCATCACTCTGACTGGAATCACTGCTGGTATCCTTATCCTCTAATGTACTGCCAATCTGTATATTCGATGTATTATTTGTAGAAGACGTAGCCGGGAATAACTTATCCCATCCACCTGTCACTGTCATAGCACCGCTGGCAACCACTGCTGCCGCAACTACTGCTGCAATCACCTTCTTCGCACCGTTTTTCTTTTTCTTCGGTGGTGTTGGCTGACTGCTGTAGCTGGACTGCTGATTATAATTCGGCTGACTGTTCCATACATAATCATCACCGTTAGAACGATTCATAAACTGCTGATAAGGACGATTCACATCCTCACTTCTGTTCTCCTGCTGTGCTCCATTACTCTGATAATAACTCTGCTGAGTGTAGCCCTGCTGATTGTAGCTCTGTTGGTTATAGCTCTGCTGATTGTCACTCTGCTGATTGTCACTCTGCTGGTTATAACCCTGCTGGTTATAGCTCTGCTGGTTGCTCTCCTGTTGGTTATAACTCTGCTGGGTGTTTCCCTCTCCAAATTCATTCTTTTCTTCATCAAACATGATTCTCTATCTCCTTTCAACAAAGCAATTTGTTGTTTTGTTTTATCTTATGCTCCTCATTTTAAATAGCACATGTGTACTTTTTGTGTTTCCATTGCGTCAATTTTATGAATGGTAGACAAAAGAACCTTTCACATTCTCTAAGGATAGACAATTGCTGTTTTTCTAATCTTCGAGCAGCCGTCTAAGGATTTGTCCGTATGCGGGAGCATTGCATTTAGGAAAGTTTCGTGCACTTTAGGAACAGGCAGTTGCAAAACTTAGC
>CAZLTS010000034.1:0-7979 GCA_964562495.1 uncultured Lachnospiraceae bacterium
TACCATTCTGTATATACCCGATTTAAGGTTAAGGACATGATTGCCAGAATATTGGCATAAATCGTGGATTCCGGCCAGGTGGCATAGATTTCACTACATGCCACATTTTTAATATAGTCAGCATAAGGGACATAGTAGTCCTTTGCAGTAGAATCAGAAGGGGCGCCGTCATGGACAATAATATATTCTGGAACTACCACACGACTTAATACAATTTCGCCACTGCTTGATACAGGTTTAATCTCTGATTCCGGAATTTTTTCCGGATACTGTGCATACAAGGTGTGGGGACTAATGACAATGTTATCCGGGGGCAGATTGGGTGTGGCAGCTTCTAAGCGGACTGTTTGGGTAGAGGTCGTGTCTGGCAAAATCTCGATTCCGGATATATCAACAGATTCGTAACCCGGGGCTGACACTTCAATGGTATATTCGGAATAAGGTTGTTCGTTATTTTCAAAATCCAGACTGTACTCCAGCGGCGGCGCACTTAAGGTAACGGTGTCGGTCTGACCGCTTATATCTGTTGTCAGTGTTTCAAACTGACTTTGTGGGATACCAGTATAAGATAAGATTACAGTGGCGCCGGTTATAGGAATATTGGCAGTAGATGTAATTTGTATTTGCAGCTTGCCACTGTCACTTCCTACATCTGGAAGCTGCTGTTTTGTAATGATTGCAGGCATAGAAACTCCAGTTTTATTTGGTTTACTGCTATTTTATGAGGGAAACTTGGAAATATGATTGACGGTTTTAGCAACGCCATGCTAAAATGAGCCTAGATTGTTACAGATTAGCAGAAGGGAGAAAACGACATTGGAATTACAGTACGAAGAATTAATCGCTATGGCTTATGATGCACAGAAAATGGCATATGCACCCTATTCCCGTTTTACCGTAGGTGCGGCACTTTTGTGTCAGGACGGAACCATTTATACAGGATGTAATATCGAAAATGCTGCTTTTACTCCTACCAATTGTGCAGAACGAACCGCTTTCTTTAAAGCAATATCGGAGGGAAAACGAGAGTTTTTGGCCATTGCCATAGTAGGCAGCCACATGGATGAGGGGGAGGAAGAAACCTTCTGTATGCCTTGTGGGGTATGTTTACAGGTTATGGCAGAATTTTGTAAGCCAGATAGCTTTTTGATTATTACTACAGATGGTGACCAGGAATACAGAACTTATTTGTTGCGGGAATTATTGCCCCACGGATTTACATTATAAGCGAAGGATTCATAAAAACAGATGATAGATGAAGGGCGATTTGAAACAATTAAAAATGAGATTGCCTGGCAGAACAGACAGCGCCAGGGAATCGGCACCTTGTCGGAAAAGACAGTACATGCCATTTTAAAATGCTATTATGCCCCCAATCGGGATACCCATGAGGTCCCTGTGGAGGGCTATGTGGCAGATGTGTATGAAGATGGCAGAATTCTGGAAATTCAAACAAGAAACTTTGACAAGCTTCGCAGAAAATTAGATGCTTTTTTGCCGGAGTATGAGGTGACGGTAATCTATCCCATTCCGGCAGAAAAATGGGTAATCTGGATTGATGAAGAAAGTGGGGAGCTGTCAAAGCGTCACAAGTCGCCTAAGAAGGGGAGTTTATATGATGTATTGCCGGAGCTTTACAAGATACAGATGTATTTGGAGCATCCGCATTTTCATCTCCGTCTGGTACTTCTGGATATGGAAGAGTATCGTCTGTTAAACGGGTGGAGTCAGAATCGGAAGCGTGGTTCTAGCCGTTATGATCGGATTCCCACCCGAATAGTGGAGGAATATGAATTTGCCCAGCCCCGGGACTATATGCAGCTGCTTCCGATTGAATTGGGGGAACGCTTCACCACTAAGGATTTGGCACGGACAGCCCGTATCCCAGTGGGAATGGCACAGGTAGCAGTACGGATTCTGACCAACATCCATGTGATTAGAAAGGTTGGAAAGATGGGGCGGATGTATTTATACGAGATAGAGAATTATTAGAAAATGGAAAGGAAATATACCATGTTAATCTATGTAATACGTCATGGAGAAACTGACTGGAATGTGGCAAAACGGCTACAGGGAAGAGAAGACATTCCGTTAAATGAAACGGGAATAAAGCAGGCTGAGGAATGTGCTAATGTGCTAAAACAGGTAAAATTAGATGCCATTATCACAAGCCCGTTAAAGCGTGCATCCAAAATGTCTGAGGTGATACAAAAGTATCATCCCGGCGTACCCTTAATTAAAGATGAACGGTTTATTGAACGAGATTTTGGAATTATGTCCGGTATGACCTATGAACAACGGCAGGCTTATGAAAAGGCACATGGGTTAAAGGGAACAGAAGAATCTGTGGAATCTCTCCAGATACGTATTGCCCAAGGAATGGAGGCCTATAAGCAGGCAGGCTACCATGCCATTGCCATTGTGTCCCATGGTGGAACCATTAATCGGCTGCTATATGATTACTCCGGCGGAACCATTGGAACTGGAATGACACGATTAAAAAATGCCTGCATCAGTTTGGTTATTTCTCATGAGTCGGGGTATGAGATTCCTGTTCATAATCTGGAGCCCGGCGAGTTCTCAAAATGGCTGCAAGGAAACCAAGTAGATAATCTACCCCGAAGAGAATCATGCTAAACATCCAGATTATAGTAAAATAGATGCATACAAAGATAAACACCTTAAGGATACCTAAGGTGTCCAGATTTAAGAAAAAATAAGGATACATACCTGTAAGCAGGCCACGAAGCAATATTACAATAAGATAGCAAAGCGGAAATAGCATCCAGGCAAAACAGTCATACCACCGAAACAGCCCCTTTGGTAAAAACAAAAGCCAATTCAGCATAACCCAAATGGGAAGAATCCAGTGGGAAATAATATCTTTGATAAAATCCCATTTGCTAGGATACAGGTACATGGAAAACCCTACCTCCCGCAGCATAAACTGGTAGGTCATAAAAGTTAATAGCATAGCAAGTGCACAAGCACCCTGCAGGCGGGGATATTCGTAACGATAAGCACACACATTGTGATGACGGATTTCCTTGGCTGCATTTTTTGTACATAAAAACAGAACGACGAAAGAGAAAATCTGGCTTTCCACAGTGAAATAAGCAAACATTCTGTTATTTGACGCCATGTCTGTAAAGGAGATATGCACCAATAGATTGAAGCCACACAACACCAGAAACAGGAGTCTGTAAATGAAAACCACATACGAATTCTTTATATACATACCAATCTCCATTCCGCACACTAATTACTCACATAAAAATTCCTGTAGTGTAGTATGTGCAAAATTGGAAAAACTATGCTTGAATTTGCTTGAATTTAAGTAAGCCAGACGTTATAATGGGAAGATATGAAGTAAAAAAGGATATAGAAAATGCATAAGAACATAATTTATAGAGAGAATACGCTTACAGTAGAAGAATATTTATACTTAAGGCGTTCAGTGAACTGGCTTCCTCTAATAGAGGAACAGGCAAAAAAGGCATTAAAGAACAGCATCTATACCATTACCGCCTATGCAGATGGCAAGCCTGTGGGCATGGGGAGAATGGTAGGTGACGAATCGGTAATTGTATATGTGCAGGATTTAATTGTGCATCCGGACCTGCAGCAGTGTGGACTGGGACAGGCACTGTTACAGCGTATTATCGATTACGCAGAAGATATTCGGATTCCGGGAACGCAGCTTATGTTAGATTTGATGTGTGCAAAGGGCAGAGAGCAGTTTTATGAGAAGATGGGCTTTCTTGCCAGACCAACGAATCAGCTGGGACCGGGAATGATTTTATATTTAAATGACAGGAATGGAGAATAACATGGAAAAGCAGAAACAGGCATATACAGCCGATAGTATTTCCGTACTGGAAGGATTAGAAGCAGTCCGAGTGCGTCCGGGTATGTATATAGGAAGTGTTTCCACAAAGGGATTAAATCATTTGATTTATGAGATTTTAGATAATGCGGTAGATGAACATTTGGCAGGGTATTGTAATCATATTACAGTAACTCTGGAAAAAGATGGTACAGCAGTAGTAGAGGATGACGGTCGTGGTATCCCGGTAGATATTAATACAAAGACGGGAGTTCCGGCAGTGCAGCTTGTATTTACAGTACTGCATGCTGGCGGTAAATTTGGTGACGGTGGTTATAAAATCTCCGGTGGTCTGCATGGTGTAGGTGCTTCGGTTGTAAAGGCACTAGCCAAGTGGCTTGTTGTAGCGGTGAAACGAGATGGTGTTGTATGGCAGCAACGTTATGAACGGGGCAAGATTGTATCGGAATTAGAGAAGGTGGGAACCTGTCGCAAAAACGATACAGGAACGAAGGTTGTATTTTTGCCGGATGATGAAATCTTTGAGAAGACCTATTTTAAGGCAGAGGCCATTGCCAGCCGTTTGCATGAAACAGCCTATTTAAATCCAGGTTTGTCCATAACCTTGGTAAACAATCGGTTCCAAGAAGAGGGAGAAGTGGTTTATCATGAGCCGGAGGGCATTAAGGCTTATGTGGCAGCTTTAAACAAAGGAAAGACAACCTTGCATGATATCATTTATGTGAAGCAGCAGCGGGAAGGCATTGAGGTGGAGCTAGCCCTGCAGTTTGCAGATGAATTTCAGGAAAATATTATGGGATTTTGTAATAACATTTACACCCAGGAGGGTGGTACCCATATTACTGGATTTAAGACCAAGTATACTACGATTATTAATCAGTATGCCAGAGAATTGGGTATCTTAAAGGATAAGGATTCGAATTTTACAGGAGCAGATGTACGAAATGGTATGACTGCCATAGTAGCTGTAAAGCATCCGGCACCCCGATTTGAAGGACAGACGAAGACAAAATTAGATAATCCGGATGCAGGTAAGGTTGTGGGAGAAATTACCCAGGAAGAGCTGGTGCTATTCTTTGATAAGAATTTGGAAACCTTAAAGAATGTAATCAGCTGTGCGGAGAAGTCAGCTAAGATTCGGAAGGCAGAGGAAAAGGCGAAAACCAATTTGTTGGTAAAGCAGAAGTTTTCCATAGATTCTAATGGTAAGCTGGCAAACTGTGAAAGCAGGAAGCCGGAGGAATGTGAAATCTTTATTGTAGAAGGTGACTCTGCCGGTGGCTCTGCCAAGACGGCAAGAGACCGGAGAACGCAGGCTATTTTACCCATTCGTGGTAAGATTTTAAATGTGGAAAAGGCAACCATGGATAAGGTTTTAGCCAATGCAGAAATTAAAACCATGATCCATGCTTTTGGTTGCGGATTCTCAGAAGGCTATGGCAATGATTTCGATATAAGCAAGCTTCGTTATCATAAGATTGTAATTATGACAGATGCAGATGTAGATGGTGCCCATATTGCTACGCTTTTGCTTACCTTCTTCTACCGTTTTATGCCGGAGCTTATTTTAGGCGGTCATGTGTATATTGCAACACCGCCTTTGTATAAGGTAGTGCCTAAGAATAAGAAGGAGCCGGGGCAGTATTTATATGATGACAAGGCTTTGGAAAAATACAGAAAGCATCACACCAATTTTACCCTGCAGCGGTATAAAGGCCTGGGAGAAATGGATGCGCAGCAACTATGGGAAACGACCTTAGATCCCGCTAGTCGTGTATTAAAACAGGTGGAAATCGAAGATGGAAAAATGGCATCTGATATAACGGGTATGTTAATGGGTACAGATGTACCGCCACGTCGTGCGTTTATTTACGAACATGCAAATGATGCAGTTTTAGATGTGTAGAAAGGGATAAAAAATGGCGGAACAAATTATAAAAACAGAATATTCTGATGTAATGCAGACTTCCTATATTAACTATGCCATGAGCGTTATTACTGCACGTGCACTGCCGGATGCCAGAGATGGTTTGAAGCCGGTACAGCGTCGTGTGTTGTATGCCATGGATCAGTTAGGATTAAATTATGATAAACCCCACCGTAAATCAGCACGTATTGTTGGTGATACTATGGGTAAGTTCCATCCACATGGTGACAGCTCTATTTACGAAGCGTTGGTTGTTATGGAACAGGATTTTAAGAAGGGTATTGCGTTAGTAGACGGTCATGGTAACTTCGGTTCTATTGAAGGAGATGGGGCCGCTGCCATGCGTTATACAGAGGCGAAGCTTAAGAAATTTACTCAAGATGTATATTTAGCAGATCTGGATAAAAATGTAGTAGATTTCCTGCCTAACTTTGATGAAACAGAACAGGAGCCGGAGGTGCTTCCAGTACGGGTGCCCAATCTGCTGATTAATGGTGCAGAGGGTATTGCAGTTGGTATGACTACCAGTATCCCCACTCATAACCTGACAGAAGTAGTAGATGCTATGATTGCTTATATGGGCAATCCTAAGATTACAACAGAGGAATTGATGACCTATCTGCCGGGACCGGATTTCCCAACTGGTGGTCTTGTGGTGAACCAGAAGGATTTGTTGCAGATTTACGAAACCGGAACTGGTAAGATTAAGGTGCGTGGTAAGGTGGAGTTTGAACCGGGAAAGCGGAAAAGTGACCGGGACAAGCTGGTAATTAGTGAAATCCCATATACCATGATTGGTGCCAATATTGGTAAATTTATTGCAGATGTATGCGATTTGATTGAAACGAAAAAGACGCAGGACATTGTGGATGTCTCTAATGAATCCTCTAAAGAAGGAATTCGTATCGTACTGGAGCTTCGCAAAAATGCTGATGTAGAAAAGCTGGAAAATATGCTTTATAAAAAGACGAAGTTGGAGGATACCTTTGGCGTAAATATGCTAGCTATAGCAGATGGACGCCCGGAGGTCTTAGGGTTAAAGGATGTGTTGTCCCACTGTGTCAATTTCCAGTATGATTTAATGACACGCA
Source organism: uncultured Lachnospiraceae bacterium (assembly GCA_964562495.1). Taxonomy (GTDB): domain Bacteria; phylum Bacillota; class Clostridia; order Lachnospirales; family Lachnospiraceae; genus CANQSA01. Next base: position 6,866 of record CAZLTS010000034.1, read on the forward strand.
AGTATACAACGCTGTTAAATAAGGCATTAGAACAGAAGGAAATCAAAGAGGGCCTGATTCGGGCATGTAATATTATTGATTTGATTATTGAAATTATTCGTGGCTCTCAGAATTTAAAACAGGTCAAGGCGTGTCTGATTCACGGTGATACGACGGATATTAAATTTAAGAATCCGGAATCTGAAATCTATGCCCAGCAGCTTTCCTTTACAGAAAAACAGGCACAGGCCATTGTAGAGCTGCGTTTGTACCGGTTAATCGGCTTGGAAATTATGGCATTAGAGAAGGAATATTCGGAGCTGGTAAACCAGATTGCCCAGTATGAGGATATTCTAAACAGCCGCCGTTCCATGACCCGGGTTATTAAGAAGGATTTAGAGAAAATCAAGAAGGAATATGGCGTAGAGCGCCGTACCCAGATTGTAAATGCCAAGGAAGCTGTTTATGAAGAGGAGAAGATGGTAGAACAGGAGGTAGCATTTGTTATGGACCGGTTTGGTTATGCCAAGCTGTTAGATGCTGCCACCTTTGATAAGAATCGGGATACCATCACAGCAGAGAATAAGTATAGCTTTATTTGTATGAATACGGAAAAGATATGCCTGTTTACAGACCAGGGTAATATGCATCTGGTGAAGGTGTCCGATTTGCCTGTAAAAAGGCAAAAGGATAAGGGAATCCCCATTGACAATATTAGCAACTATGACAGTGGAAAGGAAAATATTGTCAATTTGTACAGTTTATGGGATATTATAGGAAAACATTTGTTATTTACCACCAGTTGTGGTATGATGAAGTTAGTAAATGGCAGTGAGTTTCAGGTGTCCAAACGTACCGTTGCAGCTACGAAATTAGGAGATGGTGATACCTTAGTAAGTGTTACCATTGCAGGAGCAGCAGTGGAAGGTGACCCTATGGCCATCTATACTGCAGACGGTGACGGAGATTTCCCAGAAGGGTATGCACTGTCAGGTGGCGAGGATGCCTTTGATGACGGAGATGGAACCCAGATGATTATGGATTTTGCTGTGGAGGACGTAGAACCATTGCCACAGCTGCATGATAACCAGTGGGTTGTATTACAGACTGCCGGTGGTATGTTCCTACGATTTAA
>CAZLTS010000035.1:0-7955 GCA_964562495.1 uncultured Lachnospiraceae bacterium
TAATTGAACAGTGCCTTGTGATTATGGAAACGATGCAGCAGATGCAGATTGAACGGTTAGAGGATACGGTAACAGTGCTGATTAGCAAGAAGGGGAAGATTACAGTAAAAAGAAAAGCTGTTACGCCACGGAAGGCACCGCAATTATCTCATAACCGGGAGAAAAAATATATCTTAGAGGAAGGCAGACCTGTTCCTTTTTTAGTGGATTTAGGTGTTATGACACCCCAAGGAAAGGTGGTTCATGCCAAGTATGATAAGTATAGGCAGATTAACCGCTTTCTGGAATTTGTAGAGGATACCCTGCCTGTATTGGCAGGAAAGAAGGAAATTCATATTATCGATTTTGGCTGTGGTAAATCCTATTTAACCTTTGCACTGTATTATTTTCTAAAGGAGCTGCGTGGGTTTGAACCGGTAATATCCGGTCTGGATTTAAAGCAGGAGGTTATTGAACATTGTAATCAGTTAAGCCAAAAATATGGCTATGAAGGGCTACAGTTTTTTGTAGGGGATATAGCGGACTATAACAGAGAAAGTGAAGTAGACATGGTGGTTACCCTGCATGCCTGTGACACTGCTACAGATTATGCCTTGGCAAAGGCAGTCAACTGGAACGCCAAGGTTATTTTGTCTGTGCCCTGCTGCCAGCATGAGGTCAACAGCCAGATTCAAAACGAGCTGCTTTCTCCCATTTTATCCTACGGAATTCTGAAGGAACGGTTATCTGCTATTTTCACAGATGGAATCCGGGCGAGTCTGTTGGAACAGTCAGGTTATGAAACGCAGATTCTTGAATTTATCGATATGGAACATACGCCGAAGAATCTGCTGATTCGCGGGGTGAAGAAAAAGAACAAAACAGCAGACTATACGAAAATAGACGCAGTGCTTAAGGAATTTTCCTTGCAGCCTACATTAAATACATTGCTGCGTCAGTAGATTGAAGAAGGAGTAACTTGACATGCGAGGCATTATATATAAGGGACTGGGACTTTTTATTATATTTGTCATGATTATTGGAGGCTATGGTATTTACCGATTTCGTCAGCTATCCGTGGATACGGAAACTACAGAAACCAATTTAATGGCGGAAGCTACGTTGCCTGTTGTACATACGATTTATCAGGGAGAAACGATTTCTACACTGCATGGTTATACCATGGATATGAATCCACAGTATATGCGTGGACAGCTTACCCCTTATGGAACGGATAAAACGGTATCAGTAGAAATTAATCGTTATGACAATCACATTGCCAGCTTATCAGTGGCAGTTATGGAAATGGATGGTACAGTTTTAGAGGAACAGCAAATTCCAACATGGGAAACAGATGGGGATACCGTTAGTGCTACGGTTACCTTAGAGGAAGAGTTGGAAACCCAAAGTGATTACATGCTATGTGTTTACGTAACAACAGAACAGCATGGATTACTTCGGTTCTATTCTGTCCTTCGGTATGCACCAGATGCACAGGTAGATTCCCAAATTGCATTTTTGAAGGATTTTAGCGATAAGCTTTATGATAAGGAGGCAGCAGAGGAACTAATTCCTTATATTGAGCCATCAGATGATAATGCCAATGATAATTTGGGACATGTAGACATTACGTCATCTTTTCCACAGCTTACGTGGGCAGATTTTACTATGCAGCGGGTTAGTGAGCCTATAGTTTCTATTTCTGATTTAACAGGCGAATCCGGCTCCTATGTGTTATCTTATGATGGCATGACCACAGGAGATGAGGGAGAAGAAGAATTTTATCACATTCGGGAATTTTTCCGTATTTGCTATAATAATGGACGGACGTATTTAATTTCTTATGACCGGACAGTAGACCAGTTGTTTAATGTAACAACAGGAACAACATCTACAAGCAGATTGTATCTGGGAATTGATAGCGACCTTGCACTTGCTTACCAGTCCAGTGAGAATAACAGCTATGTGGCATTTGTCAAGGAACGGCAGTTATGGCTTATGGATTTATCTGAGAATGCAGCAATCCCTGTATTTTCGTTCTATAATGCAGGGGATAGTGATGTGCGAAGCACCACGCAGGATTATGATATTAAGATTATCAATCTGACAGATGATGGTGATTTGGAATTTTTGGTCTATGGTTATCAGAATAGAGGCACCTTGGAAGGAAAAAATGGCGTTGCCTTATATGAGTATAATCGGGAGAAAAATCAGGTAGAGGAATGTGTGTTTTTACCATCTGACCGCTCTTATGAGATTTTAAGTGAGGGAGTAGGTGAAATCTGTTATAAAACAGATGAGTTTTTGTATATTTATCTGAATGAAAGTATTTACTGTGTGGATATGGAGGGTAAATCCTATGTTCAGCTGATTCCACAGCTGGTGCAGTATGGATACTGTGCAGATGACTCAGAACGACGGCTTGCATGGACAGATGCTTTGGAAGAAGGCAATGGAATCCGGATTATGGATTTAGAGACAGGAAATGATACGGTAATTACCCCTACAGAGGATGGAATTCACATACCATTGGGATTCTTAAATGATGATCTGGTGTATGGAACGATGAAGGCAGAAAATATGGTGACTGTGGATGAGGATACGGTATTGCTGCTTTCTAGTATTACCATTGTAGATTCCAATGGGGAAGTGCAGAAGGAGTATCACAAGAAAAACAGAAAGATTACCAACTGGAGTGTTACCCAGAGTATGGTGCAGTTTGACCTGGTAAAGAAGGTAACAAGCAATGGAAAAATATCCATTCAAACATTGGAAAGTGATGAGATTATCAGTAATGAAGAACAGACCAGTGATGGTGCAGCCCTGTCTACAATTGTAACAGATGAACGTCAGACAGAACTGGTACTTACTTACGGAAAGTCTATTATCAGTTCCGAACAGACTACGCGTCTGGCACCGGAAGCGATTCATATGGATTTGTCAAACGCACTGGATATTAAGACCTCGCAGGAGGAGGATACCAAATATTATGTTTATGGCTTGGGACGTTTCTTAGGCGCAGCCCAGACCTTAGGCAAGGCGCAAAGCTTGGCAAAGGAAAATAAGGGCTTTGTAACAGATAGTTCCAATCAGATACTGTGGAGCTATCAGGAAAAATTCAAGTAATATTTACAGGGGAGTATATCATGGGGAAATATAATAAAAGAAAGAAAGCATTGGCGTGGCTGTTATTCGCATCTGTCTGCATAGGCAGCTTTTCAGGCTGTGATAAGGAACAGACACAGGTAGAGACAGAACAAGCAACGGAAGTGGTGAAAGAGCTTAAACTGGAGGCTGTGCCGGAAGGGGGGTACTATCTGCTTTCTTCAGAGGAAAAAAATGGAAATGAAGAAATTGACGCATTTACATACGATGAAGAAAGCTATGTAGTGATTACCCAGGTACAGGATGACTACAAGTGGCAGATGTGCCGTAAAAACATTTACACAGGAGACGTGACAGAATTTGTGGATTGCCAAAGTGACAATCAGTTCTGCTTGGAAGTGGAACTAGCTAAGGACGGTGCAGTTTATTGTTTCTCTATGAATGGACAGGTGCTAATTTATGATGCAAACTGGTCTTTAAAAGAAACAAGAGAAGTTGGCCACGATATTATGAATATGTACTTTGATAAAGACAGTGATATGCTGTACTTTATAGAGGATAATACACTTTGGTGCTATGATTTTTCCTTAAATCAGGCGACTGTACTATCGGACATTGACAGTACCTACGGAAGCTGTACCATTACAGATATGTTGGCTGCACAGAAGATCCTTTTATTAAGTGGCTATAGCGATGATGGCGCAGAGGAGGCAGTCTATTATTTAATCGAGGACAATTCCTTTGTGACCGGTGGAGACAGTCGTTACAATCGGATTGTGCGTGGGGAAAAAATCTACTTCTGGAAGTATGACAGTAATATTTTAAAATGGGTAGATGTGAATAACAACAGAAGTGTGATTAGCTTTGCCTTAGATACAAAAGAGGAGGCAGATGAAGTGATGTGGGATGATGACGGCACCTATTTATTTGCCCATTCCTATCCCACAGATGAAAGCGGTAAAAATGTATTTTCCATTTATGATTTGGAAACGCAGAAAAAAATAGCGGCATGGAGCATGTCTGATACGCAATATAGCTACACCTTTGTAGAAGCACAGAGCGGCACATCTACTTATATAGTTGTCAATCGTTCTACAGATACAGGGGTAGAACTGTTATTATGGGACTACAATGCATATATGGAAAGCTATGAGACGGAAGAAGCGTTTAATAACTACTATGCAGTAGGTGGTGACGTTGCCACCAATGACCAGCGCGAAAAGAGTATAGAAAAGACTTATGGAATCTCTGTTTACACAAGAGATGACGCAGTACGTTTCTTCCCAGATTTTGCTGTAACGCCTACCAGTGATGAATCCGATTTAGATACGGGACTGAAGGCACTTGAAGAGGTTGCAGCTCTATTTGGAAAGGATTTCTTTGAAAAATTTCAGTACAGCTTATATGATGGGGAAGATGGTCAGATTAAGGGTATTGATGTGTATTTGTGCGGCACCTTAATTCAGGGTTCCGACACCGGCACATCATCACCGGCAGCATTTTCCCTGCAGTATGATAATAAGCAGGTACTCGTAATCGACGTAACACAGGATCGTGACAGCATACGAAACAGTATTTGCCATGAATTGTGGCATGCGATTGAGACGAAAATAGACAGTATGGTTGCAAATGGAGAAGTAGATGGCATTGATTTAGATGTATGGGAATCTTTAAATCCGGATGGATTTGATTATTTTTATTCTTATGTAATGGATGATGGAGAAGATGTTATGACATATACTTCACCAGAGAATACACCGGATGAAGAGGACGAAGATGATGTCTATTTTGTAGACGGATACTGTAAAACCTATGCAGATGAGGATCGTGCAAGATTATTTGAAAATACCATCTGGGTGCAGAGCGAAAGTGATCTTCCAGATGTGATAAAAAATTACCCCCACATTAAGAAGAAGGCTGCCTACCTATATAAGGTATTAAAGGCCTGCTTCCCCGATGTGGAGGCATTTCAGAATCCGGTTGGATTAAAGTAGGTTCTCTGGATTTAAGCATTCCAGCTCAGGAATGACGAAACGTCCGTCCTTACGGATTAAAATATCATCAAAATAAATTTCACCGCCGCCCCATTCTGGCGTCTGGATTAGTACCAGATCCCAGTGAATGGCAGATTGATTGCCGTTTGGTGCTTCATCATAGCAACGGCCTGGTGTAAAGTGAATGGAACCCATGATTTTTTCATCGAACAAGATGTCTTTCATGGGTTTTGTTATATAGGGATTCACACCTATGGCAAATTCACCTACATAACGGGAACCTTCGTCAGTGTCAAATACCTTGTTGATTCGCTGCGTATCATTGGCAGTAGCGTTTATAATCTTGCCATCTTTAAAGGTAAGGGTAATGTTTTCGTAAGTGAAGCCCTGCAGTACAGATGGTGTATTGTAAGCAATGGTTCCGTTTACAGAATCCCGAACCGGTGCAGTATATACCTCACCGTCAGGAATATTTAACTCGCCAGCACAAGGAATTGCCGGAATCCCTTTAATAGAGAAGGTTAAGTCAGTGCCCGGTGCAACCAGACGCACCTTGTCTGTTCGGTTCATTAAATCTACCAGTGCACCCATGGCCTCTCCCATTTTAGAATAATCCAGTGTACACACATTAAAGTAGAAATCTTCAAATGCTTCCACACTTGTATTAGACAACTGCGCCATAGAATCATTGGGGTAACGCAGTACGACCCATTTGGTATTAGGAACACGAATAGAACCGTGAACCGGATTCTGATACAGGCGTTCATAAAGAGCCATATTCTCTTCTGGAACATCGGCAAGCTCAGCTACATTATCTGCACCCCGGACGCCAATATAGCAGTCCATTTTAGACATTTCCAAACCGTCAATCTCAGCCATAAGCTTTAGCTGTTCTTCGGTACAATTTAGCAGCATCTCCCGCTGCAAACGTGTATCAGTGTAATGAACAAACGGCAGGGCACCTACAGCATAGGTCTCCTTTACCAATTGTCTTGCCAGCTCCCGTGTGGAAGCACCAATGTGGTGAATGTATACTTTCTCGCCAGGTTGTGCTTTTACCGAGTAGCGAATTAAATTTCTTGCCAGTGTTTGAATTCTCTGATCCATATCGTATCTTATCCTCCATTTCGTAGTCTTACTTCTTTTAAACTATAGCATTCTTTTGGGAAAAAGTGAAGTAATAATTGCAATCCTGCCCAGTAAATGATAAACTATACCATATTGGAGGCAATCAAATGCAAATCAAATCATTAACATTACAACATTTTGGAAAATTCCACGACCGTGTGATTTCGTTAGAACCGGGTGTGAATTTATTCTATGGGGAAAATGAGGCCGGAAAGAGTACCATTCACACCTTTATTGGAGCCATGCTGTTTGGATTTAGCGAAGAGCAAAGGCAAGGTGGGAGAGGAGATCTCTATAGTAAGTATGAGCCATGGGATAGTCCACTTCAGTATGCAGGTATGATGGAAATCGAGACTGGTGGCAGATGCTATCGGTTGGAACGTAATTTCCAGAAGGATATGAGACAGTTTCGTGTGATTGACGTGGAAACAGACACACCGTTAAGCCCGGAAGAGGTTGAACAGTTATATACCCAATTAGATGCCAATCGGTTTATGAATACCATTAGCATTAGTCAGCTGGGCAGTGAAACCGACAGGTCTCTGGCAGCAGCTTTAAAGGATTATGCGGCGGATTTGGTTCAAACCAAGAGTACAGAAATGAATCTGCAGACGGCTATGGAGAATCTACAGATACAGAAGGATGAGCAGAAGGCAAAGATGACAGGGCTGGATGCCGCTGCATTGAAGCAGGAGCTTTTAGATATTGAGGTAGAACGTAAGGCGATTCGAGAGGAAGCTGAACGGCTGCAGTGGGAAACTGCAAGTAAAAATGAAGAACGTACAGAGACTTTGAAGGAATTAGATGCACTGCAGAAGGTAGAGCAGACACAAAACGATAATGTAGCCAAGATGCAGGCTACGTTGCAAATTGTGAAGGAAAAAGAAGAAACGGTTACGAAGAAATTAGACAAAGCCAAGGATGATGCCAAAACCTATACCGATCTGGTTACAAAATGCGCAAACAAATTAGAAGAAATTGATGTGATTAATGAAATTGATCTGTCGGCCAAACAGAAGCAGTTAAATCGCATTCGTATTCTTCCCTGGGTTTTGATTCTGTTGTCCGTTGCTATGCTGGGTGGTGGCATTGTGGCATTTTTTGGCGGAGTAGAGCAAATCATTTGTATGATTCTTGCTATTGCAGCCATCCTGCTGTTGGCAGGTGTTATTGTTTATATGTTGATTACTGGTTATCAGAGACAGCTTCAGCGAGATAAGCTGGAACAGGCACAGACCGTAATGGAGGAGAAAAAGGAAGCAGACCGTAAGATGGAACGTTCAAACGGGGATGTGGTTCGGTATACGAAGGAGCTTGAACTGGTGCGTCAGGAGTTACAGGAGCTGACAGTTGTGGAGATTGATACCCAGCTTACAGAGAAGATTCAACAGAGAAATAATGATATTGTAAAACAGTCTATGGAGATTCAGAATCTGCAGTGGAAGTTAGAACAGCAGCAGGATAAGCAGACACAGCTGAACACCAGACAAGCTGAAGTAGAAGAGAAGCAAGGGGTACTTGATGCAGCACAAGAGGAGCTTAACGCCTTAGAACAGGCTATGGAAAATATTAGAGAGATTACCCAGTCCATTCGCACACAGTTTGATGAACAGCTAAATGCCAGTGCCTCTCAGTATTTTGAACGATTTACAAAAGGAAAATATAAGAAATTATCCATTGACAGTGAGTTAAACATATTGGTACATACCAAAGGTAAGGAAGTGACACCGGATAAACTAAGTCAGGGTA
>CAZLTS010000036.1:0-7941 GCA_964562495.1 uncultured Lachnospiraceae bacterium
AATAATCTTAGCTGTATCTTCCATATCGATTGTCTTAATCTCCAGCAAAGGTTTGTTATCCTTCATTTTCTCCATTTTCCAATAACACGCTACTGCACGCATATATTACTATAATATAATCTTTTTGAAAAAATAGCAACATCTAATTTGACTTTTTTTCATTTTTCTTCGTCTCAGACCGGAACGTATACTCACCATTTTCGTTATAATCACTCATATCCAGCGTTCCTGCTGTCTCGGTGTCCATATTAGGAATAATATCCCGAAGGTCTGATATTTTTTCACTTAACATATCATCTCGTCCCACTGCGATTTTAACATTGCCAATATAGAGTGTCAGCTCATAATCTCTGGAAATGTTAATCTTTTCTACCGGCAGTTCATACTTAGAAATTAATTGGGTAACTGTCAGTAAATCTTTAAACACGCTTAAATCCTCAATGGGTAATTCCTCGTTTAAAAGCACATAAGAAAAATCCAGTCCTGTAATTTGCGGAATATCTTCCGGTGCTGTATCCAGTGTTTCCATAACAATGCCGTCTTTGTCAAACAGCATATAATTTCCCATGTACTGAATATAACCAACCAGCTTCTTCTCATAGACTGTAACCTTAATGGCATCTAAAGAAACCTGCTCTACCTTATAATCTTCAATATACGCTAAGGATTTCTTCGTATTGGTAATACGATCCCATAGAATCTTACCTGCCCAGCGGTCGGTCGTTTCCGAAAACAGCTGGGATATAATTTTCTCATCAGACAACCGCTCATTTCCTTCTACAGTAATGGTAGAAACCCGGTGTGTCCATAGAAAGGCAGCAATCATAATGAGCAATAGCACAAACACCATTATGGCAATTCTACCTTTGTTCCATTTTCGTCTTCCCATAATGTATTGTTCCATTCCTCCTTTGTTTCCCGATTTTACCCGCTTATTCTTTTACTTTACCTTAATGCTGCGGGCTATAGACAGCACCAGTCCCATTTCCATAAGTAAAAATACGACTGACGTACCTCCGTAGCTGATAAAGGGGAGTGTAACGCCGGTATTGGGAATGGTATTGGTTACAACTGCAATATTTAGTATAACCTGTAATGCAACGTGAGCCATAACGCCTACTACAATCATGGAGCTAAATACATCTGGTGCATTGTTGGCAATTACCATCATTCGCCACAGCATAAACAAAAACATAAGGATTACGCAAATTGCGCCAAACAGTCCAAGCTCTTCACAAATAATAGTAAAAATCATATCATTCTGTGCTTCTGGAATAAATCCCATCTTCTGTAAACTCTGACCTAAGCCCTTACCAAAGAAGCCACCTGAGCCAATGGCATACAGACCTTGCATAACCTGATAGCCGCCGCTGTCTGAATATGCCTCTGGATCTTTCCACACTTCAATTCGATTTAGACGGAATCCGTCGCCCACCACAAGAAATACCCCGACAGCAACAACTGCTACTAGAATCATAACTACAAAGGGTTTATAATTGGGGCTGGCAACAAACAGCATAACAAATGCAATGCCCAATATAATAATGGCAGTACTTAAGTTTTTTGTAACTACCGCAACAACCAAAATTCCTGGAACTGCTAACAAAGCAATTTTCATAACAACACGCCAATCAGACAACCGACGCACATTCTGGCTGATTACATAAGCAAACAAAACAATAACTGTCAGTTTTACAAATTCTGCCGGCTGAATAGAAATTCCCACATTCAGCCATCTTCTTGCGCCATTGGCAGAATAGCCAAGGGGTGTTAATACCAAGCACACAAGTAGAATGGACACCGGGTACAGCAAGAACGTAAATCTGCGGATTCGCTGATAGCCAACATACATAATCGCAATCATAGCTGCAATTCCTATGACATCTGCCCTTATCTGCTTTACCAAATAAAAAGAGGCATCGTCATATTTAATCTGTGCGCTATAGGAGCTAGTGCTATAAAGCATAACCAGACCAAAGCATAGCAAAAAGATTATCATAAACAAAAGACTGAAGTCGAAATAATTTCCAGTACTTTTACAGAAATTATTTATTTTTTTTATAATGTTACGCATAAAGGCTTCCTCCAGAATCTACAGTGCATTTACATACTCCTTAAACAGGGTGCCTCTTTGTTCATAGCTTTTAAACATATCCCAGCTGGCACAAGCCGGTGACAACAACACTGCTTCCCCCGGTACTGCTTCCTTACTGCAATACGCCACTGCCTCTTCTAAGGAATCGACAAATACATACTCTGTAAAGCCCTGTTCCTTTGCTGCCTTGGCAATCTTATCTTTGGTAGCCCCCAGTAAAACCAGCTTCTTAATCGTAGTTCCAAAGGTTGCAATCCAGTCATCATACTCGGAGCCCTTATCATAACCGCCTGCAATCAAATAGGTAGGACGGCTCATAGCCTTAACCGCCTGAATCGAGGCATCTGTGTTTGTTCCCTTGGAGTCATTATAGTATAACACACCATTCTTCTCTGCTACATACTCGATTCTATGCTCTACCGCCTTGAAGGTACGAATCGTCTGGCGAATCACCTCCATAGGTACGCCCATATAATATGTAATCAAAGCAGCTGCCATAACATTTTCCACATTGTGCATACCTACCAGATTCATCTCATTTACTTTTAAGATTTCCTCTGTGTTTGTGCCATCTGTAAAATACATGCTGCCATCCTTATAATAAGCACCATTTTCCACCGGCTGCTTACTGCTAAAATATACAACTCTGGCAGGAATTCTGGCAGCCGCTTCCCGCAAGCGAGAATCTTCATAATTTAAAACACACACATCATCCTTTGTCTGGTTCTTGGAAACAGATACCTTTACATTGGTATAATTCTCCATGGTGTAATGTCTGTTTAAATGGTCCGGTGTAATATTTAGCACTGCAGATACCTTAGGATGGAATGTGCGAATGGTTTCCAACTGGAAGCTGCTGATTTCAGCCGCTGTGACAGAATTTTCTTTCATCTGATCTGCAACAGAAGTGTAAGCCGTACCAATATTTCCTACCACAAAGGCACTGTCAAAATAATTTTTAAAAATCTCTCCCACTAAAGCTGTGGTTGTGGTCTTACCATTGGTTCCAGTAATGGCCGCAACCTGACCGGCTCCACATACATAAGCCAGTTCCACTTCGCCCCATATGGGTACGCCTGCATCTCTGACTGCATTTACAAAGGGTGCATCAATGGCAATGCCTGGGCTTAGCACCATAATATCCGATTGCTCTATTACCGCTTCCGGCAACTGTCCCAATACAATTTCTGCCGTAACGTCATTTCCTAATTTAGCTGCAATCTCCTCTTTTGACAATTTATCGTTTCCGTCATATAGGATTACTGCTGCTCCTTTTTTCCCTAAAAGCTTTGCTGCACCGATTCCACTGATTCCGGTTCCTGCAACAAGGCAAGTCATTTTGCTAAAATCCATAGTTCCTTCCCATCCTTCCGGTTTAAAGTGCCAGATATGCAATCAGGCATAGTATAGCTGTTGTAATGGCAAAGCCGGCAACAACCTGTGTTTCTGCATAGCCGCATAACTCAAAATGGTGATGCACGGGTGCCATTTTGAAGAAGCGCTTTCCATGTGTTAATTTAAAATATACAACCTGTATTATAACAGAAACAACCTCAAAAAAGTAAATAAATGCAACCATTATTAAAAATAATGGCATTTTTAACATAATCGCTGTTCCAGCAACAAAACCGCCTAATGCCAAAGAGCCGGTATCTCCCATAAATACCCTTGCCGGATGTACGTTAAACAAGAAGAAGCCAAGTAACGCACCTGTTACTGCACCAGTAATAGGATCCAAGCCACTTTTTGTCATCATGGCTACCATGGCAAAAAATACGGTAATAATCAAGGTAACACTGGTTGCCAATCCATCTAGCCCGTCTGTAAAATTCGCGCCATTTACCGTACCTACCACAACAACGAAGACAAACGGAATAAATAACACACCTACGTTCCATGTGGCACCACCGGTAAATGGAATAATTATCTCTGTTCCAACATCTGTATGGTTCATAATATAATAGATAAAGATTCCTGTTACTATAATCTGCAGCAGCATCTTCTGCCATGCCCGCAGTCCCAGGTTTCGTTTCATCACAACCTTAATGTAATCATCCAGAAATCCAATCAATCCGAAGCCCAATGTTAAAAACAGCACCGGAAGTATCTGTGTATTTCCTTTTATAAAAACAAGACAGGTAACGGTAACGCTTAACAGAATCACCAGACCTCCCATAGTGGGCGTACCACTTTTGCTCTTATGAGCCTCCGGTCCTTCCTCTCTAATATACTGCCCGAATTTTAACTTCTTTAAAAATGGAATAAAAATAGGACAAAGCAATACGCTGATTGCAAATGAAATCAAAATTGCACTGATAAATTCTGTACTCATACCTGTTCTCCTTATTTAGTCTTCTGTTGCTTCTTGTTCTATCCCCAGATAGGGTAAAATATTTTCATACAGCTCCTGTATCATAGGTGCTGCTACTGAGCCACCATAATATACACCCTGAGGCTCATCGACAATGCCAATGGCAATCACCTGCGGATCATCTGCTGGTGCAAAGCCAATATAAGATGCAATATATTTATTGGCACTTCTTGGCAGTTTCTGGGATGTGGCAGTTTTGCCACCAATACGAAAGCCTTCTACTGCACCATTGGCACCGGTTCCCTCTGCCACTACCTGTTCCAAAATATACTGCATGGTCTTAGATGTGTCAAGAGAAATCACATCTGATACAGTTTCATAGGAAAACGTTTCTACTGTGTTTCCGTCTGTATCCTGCACACTAATACCAAAATGGGGCGTTACAAGTGTTCCACCATTAATAACGGCACTTGCTGCCCGCAGCAGCTGCATAGGTGTAATCTGAAAAGATTGCCCAAAAGACATGGTCGCCAGCTCCACCGGGCCTACCTTCTCCTGTTTATGAATAATAGTAGCTGCTTCTCCCGGCAAGTCAATTCCTGTCTTTTCCAATATACCAAGCCGTCCCATATAATTATAGAATGCACTGACACCTACTCGTTCTCCCACCGTCATAAATACCGGATTACAGGAATTCATAGTAGCCTGTAAAAAGGTTTCACCACCATGTCCTGCTGTTTTATGGCAGCGGATTCTTCTATCCTCCACGATTTTATAACCAGGACAGGAAAATGTACTGTCTATGGTTACTACCTTTTCCTCCAGCCCTGCTGTAGCTGTAATAATCTTAAAGGTTGACCCCGGTTCATAGGTATCATTAATGCTCTGGTTTCGCCAAATTTGATTGCGCAAATCGGAAAGCTCCTTTTCTGAAAGCCCTGTGGTATCCACGCCCGTTATGGTATATGGATCGTTTAAATCGTATTCCGGCGCATTCACCATAGCCAGAATCTCCCCATTATTGGGATTCATCACAATAATAGACACATAATTGGCTTCCTTTGCCTCCAGCGTTTTCTCGGCAAGCTGCTGCGCATACATCTGTATATTATAATCCAGACTAATGCACAGATTATTTCCGGAAACTGCTTCTTGCCGTACCTCTCTGGTACCCTCCAGCTCGATTCCTCTGGCATCTGTCACCGTCAGTATCTTGCCATCTTGCCCTTTTAACAGAGAATCATAAAACACCTCCAGTCCTACAATTCCCTGATTATCTGCTCCTGCAAAGCCTAACACCTTAGATGCCAATGTGCCATAAGGATAATTTCTTTTATAATCCTCATCTACCTTCACACCAGCATACCCGTAAGCCCGAATCCGGTCTCCTATTTCTTTGTCTACATTGGATTTGATTTTCTCCCGCAAGCTTCGCTTCTCTACCTTGGCACGCACCGTTTCTTCCGACAGCTCCAGTTCTTTTACAAGCATGGCAATGACTGCCTCCGGCTCATCAACCTGATTGTAAATGACTGATATGGTGCATACTGTCTCATTGCCGGCAAGTACAACACCATTACGGTCCAGTATTTTTCCTCTTGCCGCCTTAATGCTTCTTTCTCTGGTCTGCACATCGTCTGCCTTCTGCGTATAGTAGGTTTTGCAGACAA
Source organism: uncultured Lachnospiraceae bacterium (assembly GCA_964562495.1). Taxonomy (GTDB): domain Bacteria; phylum Bacillota; class Clostridia; order Lachnospirales; family Lachnospiraceae; genus CANQSA01. The sequence continues at coordinate 6,077 of CAZLTS010000036.1, forward strand.
TCATAACATATACAAGCCTGCCCACCAGTAAAATCATTGCCAGAAAGATGCCTGTCATAATAACAAGCACCTTCTTACGGTTGTAGGTTCTAAAAACTGCCATTGTTTACAATCCGTTTTTTCTCCCTACTACTATATTACAGAAACAGTTTTAAAATACCTGCCTCTTTATTGTGTATCTGTCTGCGTATAACCACCCTCTGTGTCAGTTAAGCCTACATCTGGAATATCTGCACCATCCTCATAGGTTTCCGTTGTATCGCTTGTATTATCATCCTTTGTATCTGACTGAAATACATTCATATATGGTAAAACCTCTTCCATAATATTATGGAACAGTTGTGCAGCATAACCTGAATCATCCGGATTTTCTTCCGGCGTATCAATTACAACATAACATACAACCTTTGGATTGTCATAAGGAACGCTTCCAATAAAGGAAAGTACGTACTCATCATTACCACGGGGCAGCTTCTCGGCTGTACCGGTTTTACCACCCACTTCATAACCGTCAATGGCGGCTTTGGCACCGGTACCATCTGTAACTACACTTCTTAAACCTTTGTTAATAAAATCAGAGGTTGTCTTAGTAACGGTCTGCTTTACTGCTTCATCTGCTACCTTCTCAATTAGGCTGCCTTCTGAATTCACAATTCTGCTTACAAGATGGGGTGTATAATAATTTCCACCATTTACCAAAGAGCAATAGCCTGCTGCAATCTGCAGCATATTCACTGTAAAATTCTGTCCAAAGGAATTGGTAGCCAATGTTACATCTGACATGTCATCAGCACTGTACAGTATACCCGTTGCCTCTCCATATAAATCAATGCCTGTTTTTTGTCCAAAACCAAAACGACTCTGATAGGTAGAAAATACACTGGAACCAATTTTTAAACCAATCTGCATCAAAGCATCGTTACAGGATTTAGTTAACGTATCCTGTAAAGAAATGGTTCCATGACCGGAGGACTTGTGACAACTAATATGGGTCGTTCCAATTGTTTCCCCACCGTCGCAATCAAAGGTATCTGTTTCCGCAACGATACCCTCCTCCAGTGCTGCTGCCACTGTAAAAGGCTTCATAGTAGAACCCGGCTCATAGGTATTGCTAATACAGTCATTTCTCCACATCTTATTTAATGCTTCTAAGGTTTCATCATCAGACATTTTCTTAATCTGCTTCTTTGTATACATGGTACTTAAATCTCTTGGATTATTTAAGTCATAGGTTTCATCATTTGCCATGGCAAGGATTTCACCATTATTTGGATTCATAACAAGAACTGAAATACTTTGCGCTTTAATTTCTTTATTGTATTCCTGTAGTTTTTCCTCCACAATGCTCTGGATTTTCAGGTCAATGGTAGAAACCAATGTGTATCCATCAACAGCGTCTTTGGTTGTTTCCTCTAAGGAATTATTATCATTTAAATAGCTGTAGCTACGTCCGTCTGTACCATTTAATACATCACAATAATAACCTTCTAATCCCCAGTCTGCTTGATTTTCCCCATAAGTAAATCCTAAAACACTGCTTGCCAATGTACTGTAGGGATACTTACGTTCATACTCTTCCTCAAACCAGACACCTTTAATGTAAGGATTATTATCGGTATCATCCAGCAATGCCTGAAAACTTTCAATCTCTTCGTACTCTAGTTTTTTAATAAGCACTACATAATGGCTATCCTTCTTTTCCTGAATCGTTGCCTCAACCTCTTCCTTCGTTAAATCCGGGAAGCAATTCACCAATGCAGTTACCGTAGGCTCTAAGTATTCGTCCTTCGTAAGAATTACCTTGGGATCCAGAATCAGATTATACACCTTTACGCTAGTTGCCAGATAATTCCCATTGCAATCTA
>CAZLTS010000037.1:0-7930 GCA_964562495.1 uncultured Lachnospiraceae bacterium
GATACATTTAGGCAGTGTTGTAGGAAATTTGGTTGATAATGCCATAGAGGGTAGTTTGCAGGAGGTAGAACCCTATATAAGTGTGGAAATTGGAGAAGCCCATGTATTCATCATTATTAAAGTTATAAATAAATTTTCAGGAGTTGCTCTTCCTAATATGGCGACAAGAAAAACAGATAAAGTATTCCATGGAATTGGTTTGAAAAGTGTAAAAAGGGTAGCAGAAATGTATAATGGTGAGCTGGTTGCAGAAAAACGAGGGGATATTTTCTTTGCTCAATGCAGCTTGGAAGCAAAATAGAGAACCGCAAAAAATGGTTGCGTATTCTTCCTAAGAATGGTAAAATAGCTCCGTACAACTGTAGAAATGAGTAGAAAGGAGCGAGTATGGGTACATTAGGAATCGTATTATTAATTATTCTTGCCGTATTGATTGTTATCATCGGTGTTTTGTATTTTCTTGGACGTAAGGCTGAGAAGAAGCAGGCTGAATCACAGAAGCAGATGGAGGCAGCGGCACAGTCCATGTCCTTCTATATTATAGATAAGAAAAAGATGGCACTGAAGGATGCGAATCTACCGAAGATTGTGTTAGAGAGCACACCGAAGTATTTGCGTCGTGCCAAGATGCCTATTTTAAAGGTTAAAGTAGGACCCAAGATTATGAATCTGGTATGTGATGTTAAGGTTTATGAAACATTATTACCGAAGATGGAGGTTAAGGCATCTGTTAGTGGTATTTACGTGAATTCTGCAAGAAGAATCCGTGGACCGGTTTATGAGCCGCCTAAGAGTAAGAAAGAAGCCAAGCGCCTTAAGAAAGAGGCAAAGAAGGCTGAGAAAGCAAAAGCGAAGAATAAGAATAAGTAATAAAAATCCGTTTTCAGTAATTTCGGTAACTGAAAACGGATTTTTCTATAAAATATGCTAGGCATCTTCACGTGCCAGCATCTCTACTACTTTCTCACGGGTATAAGCACCTAGATGCTTTTGCTCTTCTTTCTCTAATTGGTCAATATAGATTGGCTCGCCAAACTGGATGGTAACATTACCTTTTTTAATCCATGGAAAATGATCTTCAAAGATAGCACTTGTTCCTGTGAATGCTACAGGAATAATAGGCACTTTAGCCTTGCTTGCCATCTTCAAGCCACCTTCTTTAAACTCTAGTACGGTACCATCTTTGGAACGGGTACCTTCCGGACAGATAAAGACGGAGACACCGCTTTTTAGCTGTTCAATTCCTGCCAGAATGGTTTTCATACCCTCGCGAATATTGGAACGGTCGATAAATAGGCAGTGGATATAACGCATCCAGACACGTAAAAAGGGAACTTTATTTAATTCCTTTTTGGCAATAAAACCAGTCTGCTCTGGAAACTGTGGATATACAGTAACGATATCGAAGAAGCTTCTGTGGTTTCCCACATACAGAACCGCCTGATCCTTTAATAGATTTTCCTTACCAACTACCTTTAATTTAATGCCACAGATAAAGATAATACAGTGGAAGGCAGCCTTCACGACCTGACGGCTGATGGCTCCCTTGGCGTCGGGATTAAACTTTCCCACCACCCATAGAACAAAGTAAGGAATAATGCTAAGTATAAAATATAATACAAGAAAAATAGCTACAAGTATTAATCGAATCATAATAAATTAAAAACTCCAATCTAAATTTATCGACAGTACAAGGTGGTTAAGTCGTGAAGACGCTTTGCCATATCCTGTGTCAGAGCACCATCTCGGTAGCGCCACTGCCAGTTTCCGCTGCCATGTCCCGGAACATTCATACGGGCATCGGAATCATATCCCAGAAGATCCTGAATGGGGATGATGGCGTATTTGGCAGGAGATGCAAAAGCTGTGCGGATAAAGTCCCATGTAATATCCGTTCCCTTTGTATTCATAAAGGCACGCACCTTCGCCTGACATTCCGGCTTCGCCTTCTTATACCAACCTAAAGTGGTATCATTGTCATGAGTGCCGGTATAACAAATACAGTTCTCAGGATAGTTATATGGCAGAAAACTGTTATCGCCTAAATCTTCAAAAGCAAATTGTAAAATCTTCATGCCGGGCAGATGGAAATCATCTCGTAGCTTCTCCACCTCAGGTGTAATCACACCCAAATCCTCAGCCCAGATAGGCATATTATCTCCCAGACTGTTGCGCAGGGCATAGAAGAAATCCATGTAAGGACCAGCCTTCCATGTACCATTTACTGCCGTAGAATCTCCGTAAGGCACTGCCCAATAAGCTTCAAATCCCCGGAAATGGTCAATGCGCAGATAGTCGGTAAGATGTAGCTGGTGCTTCACTCTGTGAATCCACCAGTCATAATGATTATGCTTCATCTTCTCCCAGTCATATAGTGGATTGCCCCAAAGCTGTCCAGTGGCACTAAAATAATCTGGCGGCACGCCGGAGACCACAGTAGGAAAGCCTCTGGAATCTAACTGGAACTGGGACTGATTTGCCCAAGTGTCACATCCGTCCATGGCAACGAAAATAGGAATATCCCCTACAATGGAAATTCCCCGAGCATTGGCATAATCCTTTAGTAAAAACCACTGCTTATAAAACAGATACTGCAGGAATTTGGCATAGTCAATGGAATCCTGAAGCAGTGCCTTATAATGAGAAATAACAATGGCATTAGGGCGACGCAGGTCATCCTCCCATTCTAACCAGGATTTCCCTTTGTTATACTCCTTTAGTGCAACATATAAGGCAAAATCCTCCAGCCAGCTTGCATGCTCTTGGCAGAAGGCATTATACCCACGCATAAATTCGCTGTTGCCATCTAGTGTTTTAAAGGTTTCATAACCCTTTTGATACAATGTGTTTTTATACCAGATTACATGTCCGTAGTCAATCTTATCTGCAAAAAAATTCGGTACATCCTGCAAATCTGCAGCACTTAGCAATCCGTCCTTCATCATCATATCCGGGCTGATACACAACGTCTGCCCTGCAAAGGATGAGTAGGACTGATAAGGAGAATCGCCGTACCCAGTTGGACCTAAGGGCAACGTCTGCCACAGTGTCTGACCGGAATCTACCAAAAAATCAATGAAATCATATGCCCCCTGTCCTAAATCTCCGATGCCGTAGGGGGAAGGAAAGGACGTAGGATGTGCCAGAATACCGGACATCCGCTTCTTATTACTTTGCATGTCTTAAACTAACCTCCGTATTCTATGTCGTTATATACTGTCTACCGCGTCTAGTTATTCTTATTATATAATAGGAACATTTATTTCGCAAGGGTAATTGTTAAGGGAAAAGTATGTGAATTTAATGTGTGTTTGGTTGAAAAAACAAGGCGGTTATGCTAAAGTAAGGGTAATTCATTGCATGACGCAAAAGGAAAGTTGAGAGGACATATAAAATGAGTGAGCAGGAAAAGAAAAACAACCGGATTTGTCTGGTACTGCTATTGTTGGCGGTGATATTTATTACACTGGATTTAAGTGTGAATATTGGTAATATTTATCCGGATTTTCAAATGTATGATGGCGTGAAAACAAGCTGGGAACTACAGTATTATACCATTAATTTACATTACGGCGCCAGCTTGGATGTGGCATATCAAGCAGATGGTTTAACCTATGTAAGCGGGATTCATTTTACAGGTGCTCGTGTTGACCTGTTCAGTGACTATATCGGATACATACTGGCATTTATCGCTATGGCGAAGATGGTAGGTGTGAAGAAGCTGATGATAAAGAAATATCCACAGCCACTTCCTGTTCCTAAGAATGCTTCACCGGCAGATAAGCGGCGTATCAAGCAGCGCAATAAGATGATGACAGAAAAGCTGGTTAAGGGAAGACCTTGGATGTTTAAGCTGGGTATGATTACTGCTGTTATGGCGGCTGTGTTAAATATTGGAATTTCGGTTGCACCATTTTTCTTTAATGGTATGCAGCTTGTTATGATTGCCCTGGTTCTGGGAATCGCAGCCTTTACAGCACGTATGCTTGTAATCTATTGCTTCGTGGCAGGGGTTTGCAATCTGCTTCGAGGTATTCAGTTCAGACAGGACCGTAGAGCTATTTACATTGGCTGGTTTGTAGCATTTGTCTGTACCTGTGTAACTGCCATTACCACATGGGTTGATTTGGGAAGATTAACTTTGATGTATAACATCATTACCTTATTTGCAGTTGCCTTTTATCTATACCGTATCTTTATCTTACGGGAATATATCGTAGGAGACAGACCGGTTTCCATGGAGGAAGTTAAGGAACTGTTAGAAACACCATCAGAAGAAGCTATGTTAATGGAAGAGGACATTTACGCATCCAGAATCCATCACGATGGAGAAATTGGCGAAACTGTACCAGATGAGGTGGAATAATAGATGAAGGCAGTTTATAAAATTACAATTGGGTTATTTCTGGCTGGAGCAGAGATGCTAATGCGGCTGATTACAGAGCTGTTTCATTGCTTTGGACAGAATCTTGTACTTGGCAAAGCTTATAAAGGAATCGTTATGACAGACGGATTGCGCAGCTTTGGCTGGTCTACCATAGCCAATGGATTAAGTGGCGATTTTATGGGAATTGAGGCAGTGGCTACGGTTTTGGGGCTGCTTTTGGTAGCTTGGGGTACCTATGAGCTGCGAACCTATCATAAGCGTTTTTCTATGGCAGGGGCTTTGGCGGTACTTAGCGCTGTTAGCTATGTCGCTTATAAGCTGGCTCCATTTGTATTTGCCAATCAGTTAAAACTGCAGGTGTATGCTTTGATTATCTCCATTGCATTGTGGATATTTTTTGAATCTGCTATGCTGTTTTCCTTAACGAAAGCAATGGGAAAACAGGTAGATGCTTACCTGTACATGGAACTGGAACAGGATTTACAGTTTGGTTTTGAAGTTTACTTTATGGGGAATGTTGTTACTTATCTGGTTTCTGTATTTCGGAAAGTAGACTTGGTAAGATTTTTCTTTATGGCAGGCTGTTTGGCATGTGTAGGTGCATGCTGGTATGTGGGAATGCGAATGTATCATTATACAAAGAAATTAAAGCTGTTCTCATAGGTCGCGGCTATTTGTGACGCCTGCGGAATGGAGGTTTTTATGGCTGAGAGAAAATTAACGTTATTAACAGATTTGTACGAATTAACTATGATGCAGGGCTATTTTAAGGCTGGCTCTAATGAACGGGTCATCTTTGACGCCTTTTATCGTAGTAATCCATGTAATGGTGGTTATGCCATTGCTTGTGGGCTGGACCAGATTATTACGTATATTAAGGAGCTGCAATTTTCGTATGGCGACATTGAGTACCTGAGAAGTCTGGGAATCTTTGAGGAAGATTTCTTGGCTTATTTAAGTGCTTATCATTTTACCGGAGATATTTACGCTATTCCAGAAGGAACGGTTGTGTTTCCGAGAGAACCATTAATTAAGGTGATTGCGCCTATTATGGAAGCCCAGCTTGTGGAAACGGCGATTTTAAATATGTTAAATCACCAAAGCCTGATTGCCACTAAGGCGTCCCGGGTTGTATATGCAGAACAGGGAGATGGTGTTATGGAGTTTGGACTGCGACGGGCACAGGGACCGGACGCAGGTATTTATGGTGCCAGGGCAGCAGTGATTGGTGGCTGTATCGGAACGTCAAATGTATTAACGGGTAAGCTGTTTGATGTTCCGGTTAAGGGAACCCATGCCCATAGCTGGATTATGAGTTTTCCTGATGAATATACTGCATTTAAAACTTATGCTAAGATGTACCCGGATGCTATGATTTTGCTGGTGGATACTTATGATACGTTAAAAAGCGGCGTGCCAAATGCCATTCGTGTATTTCGGGAAATGCGGGAGCAGGGCTATGCCATGCCCAATTATGGCATCCGTTTGGACAGTGGGGACTTGGCATATTTATCCAAGGAGGCAAGGAAGCTATTAGATGAAGCAGGCTTTCAGGATGCAGTTATTTCCGCATCCAATGATTTAGATGAGAACCTGATTAACAGCTTAAAGATGCAAGGCTGCCAGGTTACCTCCTGGGGAGTAGGCACGAATTTGATTACCTCTAAGGACTGTCCTTCTTTTGGCGGCGTGTATAAGCTGGCTGCTATCTGGGATAGTAAAAAGGACGATTTCGTTCCTAAGATTAAATTATCAGAGAATTCGGAGAAAATAACAAACCCCGGCAATAAAACGGTGTTCCGTTTATATGATAAGGATAGTCATAAGATTATTGCAGACCTAATTGCACTGGTGGGAGAACAGCTTGATGCAAATCAGGATCTGCGGTTATTTGACCCTGTGGAAACGTGGAAGAAAACCAAGCTAAAGGCAGGTACTTATGAAGTTCGTGAGCTGCTTAAGCCGGTTTTCATTCGAGGCATCTGCACCTACGAATCTCCGAAAACTATGGACATCCGAACATACTGCATGGAAGAACAGAATACTTTGTGGGATGAAACAAGACGATTGATAAATCCCCACAGAGTACATGTGGATTTAAGTGATAAGCTGTTTGCAATGAAGAAGGAATTGCTGGATAAATATGAGGGAGAAGAAGGTGTTTAGGGAAAAAATCCCTTTACAACCCTATAGATATATGTTAAAATCCAGTTATATATGTGCAAACATATGGTGAATAAATGAACGACTAAGAAGGAGACAGTACCTTGTTGGGAAACGCCTTAGAGAGTCCGGGCTGGTGGAATCCGGATGCGGGACAGGAAGGGAAAATCACTCCGGAGTCTCAGTTCCAACGGTGCCTGACACTTAGTAGATGCTGACGGAATTCCCCCGTTACGGGAAACGCATATGATAGTATGTTGTAACAGGTGGTTGCAAAGCTTGAGCCTTTGTCCTTTTACAAGGATAGAGGCTCTTTTATATTTTAAAGGTAGAAAAGAGGTAAGCTATGTACGACAAAGTGTCAACGAATTTGAACTTCGTTGAGAGAGAAAAGAAAACCGTACAGTTCTGGCAGGAGCATGACATTTTCCAGAAGAGTATGGAACAGAGAAAACAAGGGGAGACCTATACATTTTATGATGGTCCGCCTACAGCCAATGGTAAGCCGCATATCGGACACGTATTAACTCGTGTTATTAAAGATATGATTCCAAGATACCAGACGATGAAGGGACATAAGATTATCCGTAAGGCCGGATGGGATACACATGGACTTCCGGTAGAGCTGGAGGTTGAGAAGCTGCTTGGCATCGATGGCAAGGAACAGATAGAAGAATATGGTCTGGACCCATTTATTACGAAGTGTAAGGAATCTGTATGGAAGTACAAGGGTATGTGGGAGGAATTCTCCGGCAAGGTAGGCTTCTGGGCAGATATGGATGACCCATATGTAACCTACCATAACTCATTTATCGAGTCTGAATGGTGGGCATTAAAGAAAATCTGGGATCAGGGCTTGTTATATAAGGGATTCAAAATCGTTCCTTACTGTCCTCGCTGTGGTACACCACTGTCTTCTCATGAGGTGGCACAGGGATACAAGAGCGTGAAGGAACGCTCTGCAGTTGTCCGGTTCCAGTGCGTGGACGAGGACGCATACTTCCTTGCATGGACGACAACACCATGGACATTGCCAAGTAATACTGCACTTTGCGTGAATCCGACCGAAACTTATTGTAAGGTAAAGGTTGCAGATGGGTATACTTATTACATGGCAGAGGCTTTGCTGGATAAGGTATTAGGAAAGCTGGCAGAGGATGGCAAGCCTGCATATGAGGTGCTGGCAACGTATACCGGTAAGGATTTAGAAGGTAAGTCTTATAAGGCACTGTATGATTGTGCAGCAGAGGCAGCAGCAAAGCAGGGCAAAGAGGCACACTTCGTTACCTGCGACAACTATGTAACGATGGAGGATGGTACTGGTATCGTTCATATTGCACCTGCATTTGGTGAGGATGACTCCCGCGTGGGACGTGATTA
>CAZLTS010000038.1:0-7627 GCA_964562495.1 uncultured Lachnospiraceae bacterium
GCCGAGGATATTACTTACAGTGGACAGACACTGAGGGATATTCGGGAAGTAGCAGCCAGAGCCAAAGATATTTTTACCGTATTATTTAACGTACAGCCTAAGTATCTGGGTGAAGAGATTCCTATTAGTGGAAGCGGTGCCGCTACAGATGATAAATAAGAGATATACGGAATGGAGAAGCGATGAAAAAGGGATTTATTTTTGATTTAGATGGAACATTATTAGATACAGTGGAGTCTATTGCCCACAGCGCCAACACCATGCTGACAGAGTTTGGCTATAAGCCCCATGAGAAAGATTGCTATAAATATTTTGCAGGTGACGGGCAGGAAGAGTTAATTCAAAGAGCGTTAAAAGCAGCGGGAGATACGAATCTGTCTGATTTTGAAGCAGGTCTTGCCAGATACCGGGAACTATTTAAGGAAGGCTGTATGTATCATGTAGCACCTTTTGACGGTATGGTGGAAGCATTACATACTTTGAAGGACAAGGGTATGAAGCTTGCTGTATTTTCTAATAAGGCAGATGTGAATGTGCAGCATATTATTGCTACCTTATTTGAGCCAGGGCTGTTTGATTTTGTACTGGGCGCCAGACCGGATTATAAGCGTAAGCCCAGCAGGGAAGGTGTAGATATTGTTCTAAAGGAGCTGAACCTGGATAGTACGGAGTGTATCTATGTGGGAGATACTTCTACAGATATGCTTACTGGTAAGGGTGCGAAGCTGTATACAGTGGGCGTACTGTGGGGCTTTCGTGATGAGAAGGAGCTTATGGAAAATGGGGCAGATGTGATTATAAAGAAACCGGAAGAGCTTACAAATCTGGTTTAGGGGGAAAACTATGATTCAGTTAGTTGTAAGTGATGTGGAGGGCACATTGCTTGAAAAGGGAAAAAAAGAAATTGCACCTAACATAATAGACAAAATTAACAGTCTAAGAGAAGCGGGGGTGCTATTTGCGGTAGCAAGCAAGCGGCAGTATCCCAACTTGCGAAATCTTTTTGCCGGTGTGAAGCAGGAATTAATCTATATCTGCGAAAATGGTGCACTAATCGCTTATGAAAATAAAGTGCTTTATAAGCTGCCTATTCTCCCTGATGTGGGAATGATGCTTATGGGAGATATATGGGAACGACCGGGGTGCGAGCTGGTATTGTCCGGTCGAACCACCTCTTATCTTATTCCCAAACGAGAGCGGTTCTATCACTATATGGAACAGGAAATGGGGAACCGTTGTAAACGGATTCTTCACCCGGAGGAGGTACAAGAGGAATATTTAAAAATCTGTGCCTATTGTGAAGATGGTGTCAGAAACCATGCGGATTATTTCAAATCCCGTTGGGAGAACAAGCTTCAAGTCTCCAGCTCTGGAGAACATTGGATTGACTTTAATAATCGCAATGCGGGAAAGGGACAGGCAGTCAAACGGCTGCAGAAGCATTTTGGTATTCTGCCGGAGGATACAGTGACCATTGGAGAGGATACCAATGATATGGAGATGTTTGGGCAAAGCTATTTTAGCTATGCCATGGCACAGGCAGACAGTGGAGTGCGTAAAGACGCCCGATACGTTACCTATGACGTGGAGTCAGTGTTACAGGATGTACTATTATTACAGGAAAGATAAGGACAATCGTCTGGAGAATGGAGGATTTGTATGGCATTAGATGCAATGTGTGGAAAGGTATTTTTAGAAAATCAGGAGAAGTTGACTGGGGAAGCAGTAGTGGAGACACAAGAAGAGGCTATGGAATTTCTAGAAGAATGTATGGCTCAAGTGTTTAACAGCCCGGCAGAAATTCGGGATTACTGGGAAGCAATGGGAATGGATGCGGCAGAATTAAGTGATGAAGAAATTATAGAAGAGCTGGAAGTATTTTCACTTCCAGATGGCAGATATTTAGTGGTAGAAGCATAAGGCTCCTACCACTTTTGTTTACCTGCTTTTTAGTTTTCCAATGAGAGAAAAGATTAAAAACAGAACCAGACTTACACAAACAACCGCTGCTCCCACAGGCAGATTATATAGGTAAGATAACAAAAGCCCTGTTACAAAGTTAATCACAGAAATAATCCCTGAGCACCAGATGACACTGCGAAAACGGACACAGACCCGCATGGAAGTCAGTGCCGGGAAGATGATTAGGGAGGAGATTAACATGGCACCCATCATACGCATACCCACCACTATGGTTATAGCTGTTAACAGCGCAATCAGTGTGTTAAAGCCATTGACAGATACGCCGGTTGCTCGGGCAAAATTCTCATCAAAGGTGACTGCAAAAATCTTATGGTAGCAGAAGAAAAACAAGCATAGTACCAGAATGGATAACACGATACTTAAAATCACATCAGCCCGATCCATAGCCAGGATACTTCCGAACATATAGCTGGATACATCTGTGTTCATACCCGTTGTCAGCGAGGTTACGATAATACCTATGGCAAGGGCAGAGCTGGATACTAAAGCAATAGCCGCATCACTTTTTAACTTGCTGTTTTCTGCAATGCGAAGGAGAAAGAAAGCGGCGATTACAACAACTGGTATAGAAATCACCAGAGGTGCCACACCTAAAGCAACTGCAATGGACAAAGCTCCAAAGGATACATGGGACAATCCATCTCCAATCATGGAATATCGTTTTAGTACAAGACTTACCCCCAACAGGGCTGCACATAAGGAAACAAGAATACCTGCAACCAATGCCCGTACCATAAAGGGAAAGGATAACATTTCACGGAAAAATTCTATCATGATAAATACCTCCTTCCGGCATCTGTTTCGAAAAACTGGGCAGCAGTGCCGTAAAAATAAGAATCGTGATGAAGATGCAGCACCTTCTTAGAACGGTTTCGCACAGCACTTACATCATGGGAAACCATAATAATGGCAATGCCATAAGTTGTATTTAATTCCTGAATCAATTGGTATAATTCTTCTGTGGCAACAGGATCTAACCCGGTGACAGGTTCATCTAATATAAGCAGACTGTCTGTAGCACACAGTGCCCGGGCAATTAAAACACGCTGTTTCTGACCGCCGGATAAGGTGTAAAAGGGTTCCTGTTCTAGCTGGGTAATATGCAGCCGCTCCATATTTTTACGGGCGGTTTCTTTGTGCACCTGTTTATAGAAAGGAAGAATACCAAGACTGGAAAGACAGCCGGATAATACCACTTCATAGACACTAGCAGGAAAACCGGCTACCAGTGGAGGCTGCTGAGGCAGATAACCTATGGTTTGTTTTTCCAAATCCTCCTGGAAGGTAATAGAACCGTGGGTTGGTTTACAAAGACCTAACAATCCCTTTAGCAGCGTACTTTTTCCAGCACCATTATCTCCAATAATACACAAATAATCGCCTTCCTCTACTGCAAAATTCAAATCCCACACAATGTCCTTACCTTCATAGCCTAAGGACAAGTCTGTGCATGTAATTAGTGGCTTCTTTGTAGTGTTCATTGACACAGTCCCTCCTTTAAATTTAATAAGTTCTGTTCCATTAAGGAAAGGTAGGTTGCACCGGATTCCCATTCCTCCTTAGTTACGCTGTGGCAGGAGTGCAGAAGTAGTGTTTTCGCACCACTGGCTTCTGCAATGGCATCAGCGGTCTTATGGGAACTAAGCTCCAGATAATAAACAACAGGAATGTCATGCTCTTTTACATAAGAAATCAGCCTTGCCATAGTCTTAGCACTGGCTTCCGTATCATGACTGCAGCCGGAAAAGGCTGCTTCGTAGGAGAAGCCATAGGCATGGGAGAAGTATAAAAATGGATACTTGTCCCCCACAACAATGGTTTTATTCGTTGCCTGAGCAGCTAAATCCTGAAATTCCTTGTCTAAATCGGATAATTTCTCAATATATGCGTCCGCATTACTACGGTAAAGGTCTGCATATTGGGGTGCAGCCTGTGATAATATCTCTGTAATATAATCTACGATTAGAATCGCATTAGCGGGTGCAGTCCAAATGTGTTCATCATAGGAGATGTCTTCTTCCTCATCATCGTGGTCGTGTTCCTCCTCTAACAGGGAAACGGCATCTAAGACGCAGCCGGTGGTTAAATCGTTCTGGTCTAAAGAAGCCAATACATCCTCAACCCAGACTTCACTTTCACCACCATTGTATAGGAAGACATCAGATTTCTGAATATTAATCATGTCTGCCGGTGTAGGCTCAAAGGAATGGGTATCTTGTCCTGCCGGCAGCAAAAGCTTTAATTCAATGGTATCACCGGCGATTTCCCGGACGAAATCATAATAGGGAAACAGCGTGGTAATTACCCGTAATTTATCAGTACTTTCCCATGTCCCGTCTACATAACGACAGCCACACAGGGTTACGGTCAGGCTGGCTATGAGAAAATACAGAAATAAATGTTTTATATAGTTCATCTTTATTTGCCTTCTTTGTTTAATAAGTCTTATTATTTTACAACGCACATAGTGAAAAAGCAATGAATTTTTCAAGATATTATTTGCCATATAGAGCAAGATATAGTAAAATAGGAAGAATCAAGACAACCTGACAGCAGGTTAGAAATGGAGAAGGATATGAAGAGAAAGAAAAATATCAGTTCAAAAGAACATGAGAAAATCATGTACTGCCTGGCGTTTTTTATACCCATTTTCGCTATGATTATTATTTATATCATACGTGAAATTTATCCATATGGGGATAACATGTATTTGCGCAGTGATATGTATCATCAGTACGCTCCCTTTTTTCAGGAGCTGGCGAATAAGATAAAGAATGGAGGCAGCCTGACTTATACATGGAATGTGGGTATGGGTATGAATTTTACAGCCCTGGCAGCCTATTATCTGGCAAGCCCCATTAATGTTATATTAGGATTTTTTACCGGAAGCCATATGATAGAGGTTATGAGTGCCCTGATTATTATAAAAATGGGACTGTCCAGCTTTACCATGGCGTGGTATCTGTCGAAGCATTTTCATAAGAAGACCATGATAACAGCAGCTTTTGGTGTGTTTTATGGCTTGTCCTCTTATTTCTGTGCATATAGCTGGAACCTGATGTGGCTTGACTGTATGTGGCTGCTGCCTTTGATTGTGTACGGCATTGAGAAGATTGTAGCAGAGAAGAAGTACAAGCTATACTGTCTTTCTCTGGCACTGGCAATTTTCTCTAACTACTATATTGCCATTATGCTTTGTATTTTCAGTGTAATCTATTTTATCTATTGCATTATTACAAGCGAAGGAGAAAACAGATTACTACTATTTTTAAAACGTGGCTTACTATTTGGCGGATTTTCCTTGCTGGCTGGCGGCATGGCAGCCTGCCTTGTATTGCCAGAGTATAACGCACTTATGCTTACTGCTTCCGGTGATTTCGATTTTCCAGATACCTTAAGCAATTATTTCTCCATATTTGACATGGTATCCCGTTCTCTTATGAATGTGGATGTGGCAATTTTTGAACCGCATGATCCAAACCTGTATTGTACAGTTCTGGTATTTTTCTTTGTACCACTTTACTGGATGGCAAGTAAGGTGCCTATTAAACAGCGTGTGGGAAAAACAGTCATATTGGTTATCTTCTTATTAAGCTTTAATATGAATATACCCAACTACATATGGCATGGATTCCATTTCCCGAACAGTCTGCCATGTAGAGAATCCTTTATTTATATTTTTGTGATTCTTACCATGTGTTATGAAGCCTTTGTGCATATTAAGAGCTTTAGCAACAAGCAAATCTACAGTGCTTTTGGCGGTGCAGCTGCCTTGCTTTTAATCATTGAGAAGTTGTATGTATCAGATGATTATGATTTTATGATTGTTTACCTAAGTCTGGCATTTTTAGCAGTATATTTATTCTGGGTAACATTGTGCCGGAATCCTAAGGTGCAGCGGGCATTATGTGTATATATTTTCTTAATTGTAGCAGTAGCTGAGGCGTTTATTAACGCCAATGAAACCGGCTTTAGTACCACAAGTCGAAGCTATTATGTGAAGGATAATGAGGCGATATCGGAGCTGGTGGAAACAGCTACGGAGGATGCCGAAGCAGATAATAACCTGTTCTGGCGTATGGAGAAATATGAACGAAGAACAAAGAATGATCAGGCATGGCATCAGTATCGTGGTATGTCTACCTTCTCCTCTACGGTAGTAAAGGCGGTAGGAGATTTGTACTCGGAACTTGGATTGCAGCAGTCCTATAACTCTTATGCCTTCTATGGTGCAACACCACTGACGCAGTCGTTGTTCTCGGTTCAGTACACATTAAGCAATACGATTCGGGAAGAATATCCTTACGAGGAATTAATCGATGAAGCAGTCGTTGAAAGTGATGAGATTGAAAATGTAGATGCAAGCGAAGTTTATTTGTATAAGAATACTTATACGCTGCCACTTGGATTTATGACCTATGGAACTGGATTGGAAGACTGGGCGAATGAAGATGAGGATAGTAACCCATTTAACGTACAGAATTCTTTTGCTGCGTATACTGCAGGCGTGGAAGAGTTATTTACACCATTGTCTTGTACTGCTGAAAGCGGAGATTTGTGGGTTAACGTGGAAGAGGACAGTGATGTATATATCTACGTATCTTCTTCCGGTACAGAAAAGGTAGTAGCATCTGTTTACGACAGTGAAGGTGCGTATTCAAGAGGGGAAACCTTTAAAAATACCAATCACAAGTATATTTGTCATGTGGGCAATGTAGCAGGTGGTAATTCCATTAAACTGTATGCAGAGAATTCAGATGGTGAAAGCGTGAGTATTCAGGCCTATGCCTATGCTTTTGACAATGATAAGATGGAAGAAGTATATAATGTGCTGTCAGAGGGCGGTCTGGAGCTTACCACCTTCGAGGATACAGAATTAGAAGGAACTGTGACAGCCAAGGAAGACGGAACCCTATATACATCCATTAGCTATGAAGAAGGCTGGACAGCTTATGTAGATGGAGAAGAGGTGGAAACCTCCGGATTAAAAGATGCATTGCTTACCATTCAGGTTCCAGCAGGTACCCATACTGTACGGTTTGAATATTCACCTAAGGGATTAACTGCAGGTATTATTATAAGTATACTAAGCATACTAATCTTTGTTGGTGCAGCTGTTTTTGAATGGCAGTGGAAAAAGAAAAAAGCCTTGCAATTTCAAGGGGATTGCAGTATATTAGGAAAAGAATAATTCAGAAATACACGAGAGAGGTAGAATACGATGAAAGAAAAAGTTATTTTAGCTTATTCCGGTGGACTTGACACCACAGCAATTATTCCTTGGTTAAAGGAGAATTTTGATTACGAAGTTATCTGCTGCTGTATCGATTGCGGACAGGGTAACGAATTAGACGGTTTAGAAGAAAGAGCCAAATTATCTGGTGCTTCTAAGTTATATATTGAAAACATTATTGACGAGTTCTGCGATGACTACATTGTACCTTGCGTACAGGCAGGTGCCGTATATGAGAACAAGTATTTATTAGGTACTTCCATGGCACGTCCCGGCATTGCAAAGCGTTTAGTTGAGGTTGCACGTAAGGAAGGCGCTACCGCTATCTGCCACGGTGCAACAGGTAAGGGTAACGACCAGATTCGTTTCGAGTTAGGTATTAAGGCATTAGCACCTGATCTTAAGATTATC
>CAZLTS010000039.1:0-268 GCA_964562495.1 uncultured Lachnospiraceae bacterium
ACTGACGCAAGCAATATAATATAACACTTTTTCATAAATTGCAAGCACTTTTTTTTAATTTTTTCAATTTTTTTCAAAAACTCCACTATTTTCATTCATTTAAGCTTTCCTCTAGTTCCTTGGCTTTTTCTGTGTTTCCCACAGAATAATAATATTCTATTTCCTTCTTTTTATAAGCATCATTAACGCTAAAATTCCAGTTGTCTAAAAACCAGTGCTCTTCATGTCCAGTAATTCCACTTCCAATACTTCCGTCTGGTGCTGGTTC
>CAZLTS010000039.1:368-7496 GCA_964562495.1 uncultured Lachnospiraceae bacterium
ATCCCAGTCTATGATAGTATAGAAAATTGCTTCTTTCGTTTTTGTTTTACTTCCCCAGTGTTCAAAATACCCCGGTCCTGTCGTGACGGGTATCATACAAGCTCCACACACTAACACAAGTATAATCGCAACTATAATAACTTTTTTCATAGGCGCCTACCTTTCTCTGTTTTCTTTTCAAAAACTCCACTATTTTCATTCATTTAAGCTTTTCTCTAGTTCCTCGACCTTTTTTTCATAAGCATCAGTAACACTAAAATTCCAATTATCCAAAAACCAATGTTCTTCATGTCCAGTAATTTTGCCTCCGCCTGGAGCTGGCTCATCCCAGTCTATGATAGTATAGAAAATTGCTTCTTTCGTTTTTGTTTTACTTCCCTTTTGCATAAAATATCCTGGTCCTGTCGTAACTGGTATCATACAAACTCCACACACTAACACAAGTATAATCACTATTGTAATAATAACTTTTTTCATAGGCGCCTCCTTTATGAAATTTTAAAAAGGCACAAAACCGACAATCCAAAGATTGTCGGTCTTATGCCTTCGCTTACTAGGTGTACGTTTACCACATAATTCCCGTTCCTGATAAACTCTAATGACACCTTCAACCTTTTATAAATTATATACCTGCCGCCTATGCCCTGTCAATAATCATTTTATGAATAGGATTCCCCATAGATGAGAATTTTTCCTCATATTCGGTCATAACATTTCCGACATTTAAAACCGGGTCATGATGCAAATCAAAGGTATGTGCCAACAGTCTCCAGCCTGCCGGTTCCACCTGTTCTAAAGAGAAGGTAAATAAATCCCGGTTATCTGTCTTAAACTCTACCACACCATCTTTTGCCAAAAATTGGTCGTACCGCTTTAGAAACTGCACTGAGGTCAATCTGCGCTTGGCGTGACGGTCCTTAGGCCATGGGTCTGAGAAATTTAAATAAATCTTATGAACCTCACCCGGCGCAAATACATCTGCAATCGCCTCAGCATCCATACGAACGAAAATAACATTAGGCAGGTCAAGCTCCTGCTGCTTCTCAACAGCGCGAATCAACACGCTGGAATATTTCTCAATTCCAATATAGAAAATATCCGGATTTCTCTGTGCCAGCTCCATAAGAAACCGACCCTTTCCCATGCCCACTTCGATATGAATGGGCTTTCCGCCGGAAACTGTTTTCCACGTACCTTTCATTTTCTCCGGTTCTGTAATGGTATATTTGCTCTCAGCAATTGCTTCCCGGGAACCCGGTACATTTTTTAGTCGCATATTTAAAAACTCCTTTATCTTACAATTTTATCTATATTGTATAGTAATGGACAATTCCTATTTGTCAATGGTAATTTTTCACAATTTGCATACACCATTTTACGCATTTTTATTTAATTTTATATGGTTTTTACAAAAATTTTATAGTAAAATGAAGACAGTTGCAGGAACGTGAGGTGAATACTATGGCCAGGGAAATTAATCAAGTGATTGATCAATTATCCAAAATCGAATCCTCTTCCCGGGATATTATTTCCGGTGCGGAAGCCCAGAAAAAGGCATACGCACACCAGATTGAAGAGCAGACGAAAGAATTTGATACAGCACTCGCAGGGGAAACAGCAGATAAGCTGGAAAAGCACAAAGAGCGACTACGCAAACAGGCCGAGCAAGACTTAGCCGCCCTTAGAGAAGCGACAGATAAACAGCTTCTTGCCTTTAATACCTGGTATGAATCCAACCATGCCAGACTGGCACAGGACATATTAAATCAGATTGTGGGGTAGATTCTTATGATGAAACGTACCATTGTTTATAGTGGACTTACAACAAAGATCCGCGCCATGCGCAGCAATCTGATTACGCCCCAGGAATACGAAACCATTGCGAATTTAACAAGTGTACCGGAATTATTTGCTTTTCTACAGAAGCACCCCGGTTACAGCCACTTATTCGGAAATATGGACGGGTCTGTAATCCATAGAGGTGATATTGAAGCCTTTCTGCGATACAGCACCTATCGGGATTTTGTGAAGATTTACAATTTTGCCACCGGCAGACAGCGTCGTTATCTGGACTGTTATTTCATGAAGTACGAGATTGAAGTACTGAAGCGTTATTTGCGCAACCTGTTTGACAGCCGGGAAGACACCACACTGACTGTAGTGCGAAATGATTTTGAACGAAAATCAAAGATTAACACGAAAGTCGTTGCCGAATCCCGTACCATTGAAGAATTTATTCGCAACTTGCAGAAGACACCCTATTATGAACCGCTGCTAAAACTGCAACATACCGGCAGCCAGCTTACTTTGTTTGACTACGAGATGTGTCTTGACCTGTTCTATTTCACCACAGTGTGGAAGCGAAAGGAGAAGTATTTTAAAGGCGATGAATTAGAAACCATTACGCGGATTTATGGTTCCCAGATTGATATGCTTAATATTATATGGATCTATCGAACCAAGAAATTTTATAATCTGACTTCCAGTCAGATATTCGGATTATTAATACCTGTTTATTATAAGATCCGATCTTCTGAACTTCTCGCGTTGGTAGAAGCAGATTCCTTAGACAGCTTCTTTCAGGTGCTTTCCGGTACCTATTACCGAAAGCAGTTTACTAAAGATGCTTTAGCCGAATACAAGTCCATGGAACGTATTGAGGAAGCAGTTGCTGCAAATATGCATAACAAAGATTTTAAGCAACAGCCCTATTCCATTTCCTGTATCATTACTTATCTGTTTTCAAAAGAGAAAGAAGTTCACAACCTTATAACAGCCACCGAGTGTATCCGTTATGGCTATGCACCTGGTCTGATTATGAAAAATATCGTGTAGCGGAGGTAAAACGATATGATTGAGAAAATGAGTTTTATCAGCATAACCGGTCCCCAAAACGATATTGATCGTGTAATTAATACCTATATTGCACGGCATGAAATTCATCTGGAGAATACTCTGGAGGAATTTAAAGATGCAGCTGAATTAATTCCTTATTCGGAAACCAATCCCTATAAGGATGCCCTGCGTATCGCAGATGAGCTTAAGGAGTTGGCTGCTGGCAGTACAGCTAAGGCACCGGTAGATGTCATGACTGTAGACGATGCCATTGCTTATGTAGAAGCAACCCGTCCCCGCTTTACCCAATTGGCAGACGAGATAGGAGAGTTAAATAAGCAAAAGCAGCAGCTTCAGGACAATTATGATAAAGTTGCACCATTTAAGGGACTGCAATATGATGTAAAGAAAATATTAGGCTTTAGCTATGTCCGGTTTCGGTTCGGGCGAGTGCCTAAGCAGTATTGGACACCTTTTGTAACCTATGCCGAAGAGGATCCGGCCATGATCTATGTAGAGTGTGCCGTAGACGATGATTATGTATGGATCGTTTATTTCGTCCCGGCTGCAGAGCATGATAAGGTAGATGCCGTTTACGCATCTTTACACTTTGAGAAAACATTTATTCCAGAGGATTACAACGGAACTCCCACTCAGGTTTGTTCCCATTTATTAGGGGAATTAGATAACATAGACACGAAGCTGCGGGAGGTTACCAGCCAACAGAATCAGCTTATCAATGAAGAAGGGGCAGCCATCGCAGAAGCATGGGAACGAATCTCCACTGCTTCAGCCAATTTCGATGTACGAAAAACAGCTGCTCTCACAAAGGAGCATGGAAACGTATTCTACATTATATGTGGCTGGATGCCTGCAAATGAAGCCAAGGCATTCATTGCCGAGACGCAGGGCGACCCGGATGTAGTGGTATTATCTGAACGACCTGACCAAAGCCACACTGCCAATCCACCTACCAAGCTGAAAAATCTATGGATTGCCAAGCCCTTTGAGATGTTTGTTCGTATGTATGGTCTCCCTGCATATGGGGAATCTGACCCTACGCCATTTGTTGCCTTAACATACGCATTTATCTTTGGTGCCATGTTTGGAGATGTAGGACAGGGATTGCTTTTGTTAATCGGTGGTGGACTACTGTATCATTTTAAGAAGATACCACTGGCTGGTATTCTTTCCAGAGCCGGATTGTTTTCCACCATATTCGGATTTTTATTCGGAAGCTTCTTTGGATATGAAGATATTCTTCCTGCCCTATGGCTGCGGCCTAAGGAGAAAACCATAACCATTCCTGTAATCGGCACCTTAAATACTGTTCTGGTTGTGGCAGTTGCCTTCGGTATGTTTATGATTATCGTCAGCATGATTTTAAATATTAAAAATCGGTTCCACGAAAAGGAGTATGAGGAAGCCATATTAGGTACAAACGGTATTGCAGGATTTGTCTTCTATGCATCCCTAGTGCTTATCATTGTTTTACTTATGACCGGTCATGCCATGCCGGCAGGTATTGTTTTGGTTATTATGTTTGGCGTTCCCTTGTTGCTGATTGTACTAAAGGAGCCTATCTGTAACGCCATTAAGCATAAGTCGGAAATCGTTCCCGGTGGAAAGGGTATGTTTGCCGTACAGTCTTTCTTTGAATTGTTTGAAATACTGCTAAGCTATTTTTCAAATACCATTTCCTTCGTCCGTGTAGGCGCATTTGCCATTAGCCATGCAGCCATGATGGAGGTTGTACTGATGTTAGGCGGATATACAGAAGCCAGCCCGCATGCCAACCTGATTGTGGTAATTATCGGTAACCTGATTGTATGTGGACTGGAGGGTCTGGTTGTAGGTATTCAGGTACTACGTCTGGAATATTATGAGATGTTCAGCCGTTTCTACAAAGGAACCGGGCATGAATTTGTTCCATATACCAAGCCAGCTAAGCGTTAATTTACAAATAACTATAATATTATGAAATCCCAGGAGGAATTTACTATGTTAATTAAGATTACTTTATTCGTAGCATTATTACTAAGCATTGTTGTACCATTTGCCGCCTTTTTCATAGGGGAAAAGAATCGTGGACGTTACAAGAAAACACTAGCCATTAACCTGATTGCCTTTTTCGGTATTTTAGTATTATGTCAGATTGTATTATTTACAGGCACTGCATCTGCTGCTGAAGAGGCTGCCCAGGCTTCTGGTTCACTGGCAACAGGTCTTGCTTACATCGGCGCTGCACTTTCCACCGGTTTATCCTGTTTAGGTTGTGGTATTGCCGTAGCCAGCGCTGCTTCTTCTGCATTAGGTGCAATTAGTGAAGATGGCAGTATCTTTGGTAAGTCCCTTGTATTCGTAGGTCTGGCAGAAGGTATTGCCCTGTACGGTTTTATTATTTCCTTCATGATCTTAGGTAACGTATAAAACCGAAGCATAGAAATGAGGCGTCATTATGAAATTATTTTTAATCAGTGATAACGTGGACACCTACACCGGCATGCGCCTGGCCGGCATAGAGGGTGTTGTTGTTCACGAAAAGCAGGAATTAAGGGATGCCTTGGATTTGGCATTCTCTGATTCTCAAATTGGTATTGTACTACTGACTGAGAAGTTCGGACGGGAGTTCCCGGATATCATTGACGATGTTAAATTAAATCGTCGTCTTCCGCTGATTGTGGAGATTCCGGACCGTCATGGCACCGGTCGAAAGCCAAACTTTATTACGGATTACGTGAATGAAGCCATTGGTATCAAACTGTAAAGGATGTGATATTTTGAATACAGAAAAGAAACTTGAACACTTTATGGACATTTCCACATCCACAGCCACTAAAACCCATGATGATATTGTGGAAAAGTATCAGGCTCAGCTGGATGAGATTTTTAACGACCATAAAACAGAGGCATTGCGCAAAGCCGCACTGACAGAGAAAAGCTCTCTGGATACATTACAGCGCACCTTCCGTAAGGAGCTGTCTCATGAACAGATTAAGGTTCGGCAGAATATCAGTCTGGAGAGGAGCCAGCGGAAGAACCAGTTATTTGGTGAAGTGCTGGAGTTATTGGAAGCATATAAGCAGACCGCAGCATATAAGGAGCTCCTGATTCGTCAGATTCAGACTGCCCTGTCCGTAGGGAGAGATGCTACTGACATGACCATTTACCTGGATCCGGAGGATGCCCCTTTGCAGGCAGAGCTGGAGTTAAAAACCGGTGGTACCCTGACCCTAAGCAGCTACTCCTTTATGGGCGGTACCCGCGCTGTTATCCCCTCTAAGAATATTTTAATTGATGAATCCTTTCAATCCAAGCTAGATGATGCAAAGGAACATTTTCATTTTGATTTCAAGCTGTAAGGCAGATTGGAGAACGTAATGCAAAAAACAGGTAAAATATATGGAATCAATGGACCTGTTGTCTACATTAAAGGAAAGACCTCCTTTAAAATGGGCGAGATGGTATACGTTAGCGAAGAAAGGCTGGTAGGTGAGGTAATCGGCTTAACCGCAGAACGTACAACCATTCAGGTCTATGAGGAAACCAGTGGATTAAAGCCCGGCGACATGGTATACGGTACAGACAGTGCCATTTTCGTTACCCTTGCTCCCGGCATTATGAATAATATTTTTGACGGTATTGAACGTCCCTTAACAGAGATTGCCAAAGCGTCCGGCTATTATATCAGTCGTGGTATCAGTGTAGATTCTCTGGATACAGAAAAATTATGGGATGTGCATATGCTGGTGGAAGTCGGTACACCGGTATTCGGGGGAACCAGAATTGCCGAAGTGCAGGAAACTGCTGCCATTATGCATAAGGTCATGGTCCCGCCACAGCTGGAGGGTACTATTACGAAGGTAATGCCCGATGGGCAATATACCATTAACGATACCATTGCCGTATTAGAAACGGTAGATGGCCAGGAAATCAATTTAACCATGACACAACGCTGGCCCATTCGTGTGCCGCGTCCCACAGCCAGACGTTTCCCGGCATCCAGACCCCTGATTACCGGACAACGTATTTTAGATACACTGTTCCCTATTGCCAAGGGCGGTACTGCTGCCATTCCCGGCGGCTTCGGTACTGGAAAAACAATGTCCCAGCACCAGATTGCCAAGTGGTCTGATGCAGATATTATTGTATACATCGGCTGCGGAGAACGTGGAAACGAAATGACACAGGTATTGGAGGAATTCTCAGAACTGGTTGACCCCAGAAGTGGTAATCCGCTAATGGATCGTACGATTTTAATTGCCAATACCTCTAACATGCCGGTAGCAGCCC
>CAZLTS010000040.1:0-7469 GCA_964562495.1 uncultured Lachnospiraceae bacterium
TGAAACCTATGCGGAGGCAAGAAAAGCAGGCTTCCTTAAAATGAAGGATTTAAAAGATGCCGGAACCAGAGTGGTGGGAATGTATTGTTCTTTTGTCCCTTATGAGCTGATTATGGCTGCCGGAGCGATTGGAGTTCCTTTGTGTGCTACCAGTGAAGAGCCTATACCTGCTGCAGAAGCGGACTTGCCTAGAAATTTATGCCCATTAATTAAAGCAAGCTATGGTTTTGCATTGACAGATACTTGTCCTTATTTTTACTTCTCAGATTTTATTGTTGGTGAAACTACCTGCGATGGTAAGAAAAAAATGTTTGAGATGATGAATAATATTAAGGAAACATATGTAATGCAGCTTCCATCCTACAGGGACGAGGTAGCATTAAATGCATGGGAACAGGAAATTATTCGTTTCTGGAAGAAACTAGAAGATTATTATCATATTACGATTACCGAGGAGGATGTTAAGAAGGCAATTGCCCTTAAGAATCGGGAACGTGAGGTTATGCTTCGTTTTCTGGAATTGGGCAAGCTGAATCCGGCACCTTTGTCTGGTTATGAGCTGGGAACCCGTCTGGATGCACTGGGCTTTAACCCGAACATGGAGGAACGGTGTCGCATTATTGAGGAACGGACAGAAGAAGTTTTAAAGGATTGGGAAGAAAATTATAAAGGTAAGACTTCTAACCGACCACGTATTCTTGTAACGGGATGTCCAAACAGCGGTGTTCGTGAGAAAACCATTAAGGTAATAGAAGAACTAGGTGCGGATGTTGTAGCTTTCGATTGTTGCAACGGAACAAGAGAAAAGATAGAGAAGGTGGATCCAAATCTGCCGGTGACTAAGGCATTAGCGAAAAAGTATTTGAACATTAATTGTTCTGTCATGAGTCCAAACACGCCTAGAATGAATTACATCTCTGAAATGATAGATGAGTATCAGGTAGATGGTGTTTTAGAGATTATTCTGCAGGCATGTCATACATATGCGATTGAATCCTATAATGTGAAAAAGACTGTAACAGCTAAGGGAATCCCATATTTAAAAATTGAAACGGATTATTCTACTGCAGACAGCGGACAGATTAATACCCGTTTGGAAGCATTTTTGGAGACGATTAACAAGTAATGGAAAATAAGACATATTATGTAGGAATTGATATTGGTTCTACTGCTTCTAAGACGGTAATTTTGGAAGATAATCATGTGAAGGACTTCTTTACACTTCCTACCGGATGGAACGGAAGAGAGACGGCGGAGGCAATTTATAATCGCCTAACAGAAATTGGAATACCAGCGCAAATGTGTTGTGCAGCTACAGGATATGGACGAATCAGCGTGGAGTTTGCCAATAAAGTAGTGACAGAGATTACCTGTCATGGAAAAGGTGGCTGGGCTTTATTTCGCAGAAATGGAACCATCATTGATGTAGGTGGACAGGACACGAAAATCATTACCATTGAGGATGGACAGGTAAGTGATTTCTTAATGAATGATAAATGTGCTGCAGGAACAGGTAAGTTTATTGAAGTTATGGCGACTCGTCTTGGTGCAACATTGGAGGAGTTTTATCAGATGGCAGAAGTGGGAGAACCACTGGCAATCAGTGCTATGTGTACTGTCTTTGCCGAGTCTGAGGTGATTAGTCATATAGGCTCCGGCGCAAAAAGAGAGGATATTGCTGCAGGTGTCGTAGACTCTGTAGCTTCCAGAGTAGCGAATCTGGCAATTCGTCATGGAATCAAAGGTGATGTATTTCTGACAGGTGGTTTATGTGACAGTCCATATTTCCTGAAGATTCTGGCAAAGAAACTGGCATGTGAAATACATACGCATCCCTTTGCCCGATATGCCGGTGCATTGGGAGCTGCTCTGATTGCAGCCAAAAGAAACCAGATCGACGAGATTACTATATAAGGAGACAGAGATGCGGGAAAAGAAAGAATATATGGTTTTAACCTTCCATACTACCACAGAAGCTATGGCTATGGAAAAACAGTGTAATATCCATGAGATTCCCGGGAGGCTGATTCCTGTTCCACGTGAGATTACTGCCGGCTGTGGTCTTGCATGGAGAATGGGTGTGGATGCGTATGGGCAGTACGAGCAACAGATGCAAAAACTTGCACTTAGATATGACCAAAGGGTTATATTAAAGCTGTAAAGAAATATAAGAAAGCAGAAGGAAAATCCATGGTGTGACTTTAGATGTCAGCCCGAAAGATTTTCCTTCTGCTTTTTATGATACGCTTTTATGATACATATTTATTATATGTATTAGCCTGTCCTATGCTTCGTCAATTCTTGTATAGGTAAAATCTTTAAAATCTACATAGCCGCCAGTTTCCTGAGAGGCGTAGTTAAAGATACCAATACGATAGCCCATAAAGTGATCCAGCGTGTACAGCATCTTTAATTCTGTGCCAAGCTGTGTGAACTGTGTTCCATCCAGTGAATAGAAGAAAGTAGCAATATCCCGGCTGTCAGTGTAGTCAAAATGAATCCGGAAGTATGCAGTATTACCGGAGAATGGGATTTCCTCTTGAACACCCTCCTTCGCTGTCATAACAATATACTTAGAGTCGTTCTTAGCGGTAATGCCAACAGTACCGAAGTTACTTTGCAGTGCAATCAAACCACAATGGTCCCCGGCCTTCATAGCAGATACATCCGCTGTTATGGTAGCCTGACACATAGGAGATTCTGTTCTCTGAGTCAGGGTATTTCTGGCAAACAATACGTTGTCACGAATACATCCTGTTGTCAGACGCAGATAACCTGGGCGCTTGGTAAAGGACCAATTGTCTGCATCTGGATTGTGATTCCACTGCCACTGATTTGCTAATACATTTTCGGTGTGATTAAAGGAATCACTGATTACCATGTCATAGTGTGCAGATTCTTCAAAGGGAACCTCCCAAGACTTTGGCACCTTGCCGTCAATACCAAACACAGGCCAGTCATTTTCCCAGGTTACAGGCAGGATATAAGGAATTCTTCCAATGGCATCCCGATCCTGAAATAACATGGCATACCAGTTGCCTGCTGCATCATCGAAAATGGCACCCTGTGCAATTCCCTTATTGTGATAACCCATATCGTCATCTAATACAACCTTGCGCTCATAAGGTCCTAATAATTCCTTAGAGCGATAACAGATTTCCCGTCTACGTTGGTTGCCATCAGTAGGCCATTCAATAAAGATTAGATAATACCAGCCATTAATCTTATAGGCATGGCAGCCTTCACAGCGAAGACCGATATTTTCCTTAGGTGTGGAGAATAACAGCTGATTGATACCACCTGGCTTTACGCCGGAAGCGTCTGGAAGCAGTTCTGTAATACGAACGTCGCCGCAGTTATAGAAAATAAACAGACGGTCATCTTCAAATAATAAAGAAGGGTCATGATAGATACCATCTAATACGTGACGATTCCAGTCACCGGACTCAATATCCGATGTATAATAAATGTAGGTCTGCTTCATTTCATTACATACAAAGCAGGCATAGAATAATCCGTTGTGATAGCGCAAACTGGTTGCCCACTGTCCACGACCGTATACGCCATTGCTTTCTCGATTTTCCAGACGATACATGTCGTTATCCTCTACAGTGTGGAAAATATAGGACTGAATTTCCCAGTTTACTAAATCAGTAGACTTCATAATAGGGCAGCCTGGCAGAACGTGCATGGTAGTGCTGACCATG
The DNA here is from genome assembly GCA_964562495.1 of uncultured Lachnospiraceae bacterium. Lineage (GTDB taxonomy): Bacteria > Bacillota > Clostridia > Lachnospirales > Lachnospiraceae > CANQSA01. The sequence continues at coordinate 3,708 of CAZLTS010000040.1, forward strand.
TAGAATGCGTTTCCATGGCGAAGTACGTCTACATCAGGTACATCGCTGTGGAAGATTGGATTGTTTAATGTAATACTCATTGTAATTATTACCTCCCTGATTGATACCAAGCAATCATACAGGAAAATACATTGTGTTGCAAGAGTTTTTTCTTCGGAACCGGTAGAATGGAGTATCTTTTTTGAAAAAGGTATGTTATAATTGGCGTACCACAGAAAATCTTTAGGTTCATAAGGAGAAGAAATGAGGAAGTTTATAGTTTTTACGGATGGAAATACTGATATTCCACAGTCCTATAGAGACCAGGTAACAGTATTGCCCCAGTATTACTATTTTGAAGAAGATACGGTATATGGGGATGAACAGGTATTGGACAGGGATACTTTTTTTAAAACATTAGAGAATAAGCGAGCTTACACAGCAGGCTGTAATCCGGATTTGGTTCGCCGTAAGTTTACCAAGGTATTAGAGGAGGGCTATGATGTATTATGCATTACATTCTCCTCAGCCATGAGCGGAAGCTACAATACGATTTGCGCTGTAGCAGCAGAGTTGCGGGAAGAATATCCTCAGGCTGTAATCGAGGTGATAGATTCCATTAGTGCTACTCTGGGAACAGGATTCTTGTGTATGGATGCATTGGAATTGGCAGAGTCCGGTATGGACTGTAAGGAGACAGCCGATGAGATTCGTAAGCGTATTGATAAGATTGAGATTTATTTTATTGTAGAGAATTTTAGACATCTGGTAGCCGGAGGACGTGTTTCACCTGTGATTGGTAAAATTGGAGACGTGTTAAATATTAAGCCTATTTTAACGATTCAGGAAGGAAAAATCGTATTGTTTAAGAAGGCACGTGGTCTGGCTATGGCGTTTAAGAATATTAAGGAAATTGCCGATAGTGGCAGGGTTAAACGTAAGGGCTCCATATTTGTACATAACAAAGAGCTTTACACCATGTGTAATGATAATATTCCTACGAATTATCATATTGATTTGAATTTAATTATTTCCTCTCATGTAGGACCGGATACAACCGGAATTGCTATAGAGAGAGAATAATTGAAAATAAATAATGAGGTGAAATCTATGACCAAAGAAAAAGGGCTGTCTAAGGCAGCATACGAGTTTAATGGGAAATTACCATTTAGTCAGGCGATTCCATTAGGCTTGCAACATGTTTTAGCCATGTTTGTAGGTAATCTGACACCATTGATTATTATTATGGGAGCCTGTGAACTGGCGGGGGATAGCGGGTTACAGGTTAGCATCTTGCAGAATGCTATGATGATTGCCGGCGTTGTAACATTGATTCAGTTATTTGCCATTGGACCAATTGGCGGTAAGGTACCTATTATTATGGGAACCAGCTCCGGCTTTATCGGTGTATTTAAAAGCGTTGCTTCTTATGGATACGGCGCCATATTAGGAGCCTCCATATTAGGCGGTTTATTTGAAGCAGTTTTAGGATTTTTCTTAAAGCCACTGCGTAAGTTTTTCCCATCTATCGTAACAGGTACAGTTGTGTTAAGTATTGGTTTATCCCTAATTTCGGTAGGTGTTAATTCCTTTGGCGGTGGCAATTCAGCAGCAGATTTTGGCTCTGTAGAGAATCTGTTACTGGCAAGCTTTGTCTTGATTGTAATTTTAGTTGTAAAGCATGGATGTAAGGGAACTATTGGAAGCTCTGCTATTTTAATTGGTATTATAGCAGGCTATGTGGCAGCAGTGCTTATGGGACTGGTGCTAGACACTACAACGGTAAATGCAGATGGTGATATTGTGAATAAAGCATGGGTGCTTAACTGGAGTAAGGTTAAGGAAGCAAGCTGGTTTTCACTGCCTCAGATACTACCTGTAAAGCCGGTATTTGAAATTAAGGCTATTTTACCGGTATTACTAATGTTTGTTGTAACAGCAGTAGAAACTGTAGGTGATATTTCAGGTGTTATTGAAGGTGGTATGGACCGGGAGGCAACAGACAAGGAATTATCTGGTGGTGTAATTTGTGATGGTATCGGCTCCTCTCTGGCAGCTATATTTGGCGTATTGCCAAACACCTCCTTTAGTCAGAATGTAGGACTGGTTGCTATGACGAAGGTTGTGAATCGTACAGCCCTGGCAATCGGCGCTGTATTTCTTATCTTGTGTGGTCTGATGCCTAAGCTGGCGGCATTGATTAATATTATGCCTCAGGCAGTTTTAGGTGGTGCGGCAGTTATGATGTTTTCCTCTATCGTAGTCAGTGGTATTCAGTTAATTATGAGAGGACCTATGACATCCAGGAATTTAACCATTGTATCTGTGGCATTAGGTGTAGGCTATGGTATTGGTGCAAATTCTGATACAATTCTGGCAAATGCACCGGAATTTTTAAGCTTAATCTTTGGTGGCTCCGGTATTGTTCCGGCAGCATTAGTGGCAATCCTTTTAAATATTGTATTGCCAAAGGACAAGCCTGTTGAAAAACAAGAAGCGTAGGTCAGGATTTCAATAAGGATTCTACTAGAAGTAAATCCTGTGGTGTATCCACATCAAATAATTCATGGGCACTCTGTGCAGGTATTTTTCGTACCTGTGCAGGGTGCTTTTTTATAATATAAGAGCCTCCTTTTTTCATAGGCAGTGTACGAAGGTCAGGAAAAAATGTGCTAGGAAATAACACAGGATTTCCTACCTGCTCTCCGTAGCTTAATCGGTAGATATAGTCCGGCTCCTGCCTAAAGGTGGTAAGCATGGTTTCTATTGTATGTCTGGATAATAGTGGCTGGTCCGCTGTACAAAATAGCAGTCCCTGCAACTGGGAAAGATTTCTAATATGCTCCATGCCGATGCGTACAGTGTCGTTCCGATTCGGCTCGTTATGGCAGACTACAGGGATTCCTCGGGAGCTGCACAACAGCTCTACAGACGGATGACGTGTTACTACAATGCGGCTTTCTAATAGTGGAGTATGGGTAGCAGCCAGAATATATTCTAGCAGAGGTTTACCATTTAGTGGTGCTAATAGCTTATTCGAGCCGAAGCGGCTGCCAAGACCAGATGCTAAAATGATACAGCCTATAGCTGGTGAAGTTGTGTGGGATATGTGCATAATTTTCCTTTCCGCAGACGCTTGCCGTCACACTAATTTTCTTTTCCAACGTGAATTGTTTTTCAGTAAACTTATTGTAACATTAGAGGAGAGAAATGTGCAAGCAGCACTTACACCAAAACCATTGTAATATGCCGGAAGAAGTGTATAATGAGAATAGAAAGTTTTGCGGAATGGAGACGAAGATGGGAAAGAAGACAAAGACAAAATCTGCGGATATAAAGACGAATGTTATGCGTTTATTAGAGCAGGCACATGTGCCATATCAGCATTATTGCTATGCTGATACAGATGCTATCAGTGGAGTGGACGTAGCAGCAGCGTTAGATGAAAATCCGGCACAGTGTTATAAAACATTGGTAACGGTAGCAAAAAGTGGGGAGCATTATGTGTTTTTAATTCCGGTTTTGCATGAATTAGATTTAAAGAAGGCGGCAGCAGCTGTTCATGAGAAATCTGTTGCGATGATTAAGGAAAAGGAGCTTTTGCCATTAACCGGATATGTCCATGGCGGATGTTCTCCAATTGGTATGAAAAAAGAGTTTACAACAGTGATTGATCAGACATGTATGGGCTTTGACACCATTTTCTTTAGTGCAGGAAAAATTGGCTACCAGGTGGAGGTGGCACCGGATGATTTAAGGCGGATCGTGGATTATCAGGTGGCA
>CAZLTS010000041.1:0-7438 GCA_964562495.1 uncultured Lachnospiraceae bacterium
GTCTGGTGTCCGAAATGTACACCTGCTTCAAGTAACTGTTTCATTGAAATAACGCTCATTTTCTTACCTCCATTTGGTTCATTTCTTCTGTATGTGTCTTATCGTAAAGGTACTTCTAAGCGTCTTTGAAAGCACCACCTTCACAATCGACATACATGTTTTGTTAGCTCAACTTCATTACAATAACATAAAAAGTCCGAAGATGCAAGCACTTTCGGACTTTTTTACAAGTTTCTTATGAATCTTTCTGCATATTCTTAACATATCCACAGGCTGCATCGGCACAGGCAATCTTATTTCCTTTCTTCACCATGTAACCGCCACATTCCGGGCACTTCTCAGCTACCGGTTCCTGCCAGGACATGAAATCACAATCCGGACTGCCTTCACAGCCGTAGAATCGTCTGCCCTTCTTCGTCTTACGAATGACAACCTCTTTACCACACTTAGGACAGGCAATGCCAATCTTCTCCAAGTACGGCTTTGTGTTTCTACAATCTGGGAATCCCGGACATGCCAAAAACTTTCCATGGGGACCATATTTGACAACCATCATCCGGCCACAGACCTCGCATTGTACATCTGATACTTCATCAGCGATTTCTATCTTCTCCAGTTCCTTCTCTGCTGTTTTTACTGCCATATCCAAATCCGGATAGAAATTACGCACTACCGTTTTCCACTGCACATTTCCTGTTGCAATCTCATCCAGCAAAAACTCCATATTAGCTGTAAAGCTAGGGTCAACAATGGCAGAAAACTCCTTCTTCATAATCATGTTGACTACTTCACCCAGCTCCGTTACATACAGATTTCTGCCTTCCTTGGTAATATACCTTCTGGCAAGAAGCGTAGTAATCGTTGGTGCATAGGTTGATGGTCTTCCGATTCCCTGCTCTTCTAATGTCTTAACAAGGGCAGCTTCTGTATAGTGTGCCGGTGGCTGAGTAAAATGCTGTTTTGCATCCTCTTTTACAAACTGAAGCTGTGTATCCATATCAATCTTGCCAATGGCGCCATTTGCTTTTTCTTTCTCTTCATCGCTTTCTGTGTAAACAACGCGATAACCTTCAAATAGCACTCTGGAAGTAGACATATGGAACAAATAATCTCCTGCACTAACTTCTACAGATACTGTTTCAAATCTGGCTGCATCCATCTGGCTGGCTACAAATCGTCTCCAAATTAACTGATACAGACGGAACTGATCTCTTGTCAAATCTTCTTTAATTAATTCCGGACGCAAGGTTACATCTGTAGGTCGAATGGCTTCATGGGCGTCCTGAATCTTCTTTCCATCCTTCTGCTTACCCTCTGTCTGTAACAGATACTGTGAACCATACTGGCTTTCAATGAAATCCCTAGCCATAGCCTGTGCATCTTCTGAAATACGCGTAGAATCTGTACGCAGGTAACTAATCAAACCAACAGTTCCTCTTCCCTTAATGTGCACACCTTCATACAAGGACTGAGCCTGACGCATGGTCTTCTGGGTAGAATAATTCAGTACCTTAGATGCCTCCTGCTGTAATGTACTGGTTGTAAATGGAAGCGGCGCCTTCTTCGTACGCTCTCCCTTCTTTACCTTTTCCACTACATAAGGCTTGCCTTGCATCTCATTAAGAATCTTATCTACTTCTTCTTTACTGTGTATCTCCATCTTACCGGCTTTCGTTCCATAGAACTTCGCCTCAAATGGTTTCTTTTCTCCCTGTGCCTGCAACAGTACATCTAATGTCCAGTACTCTTCTGGAATAAATGCGTTAATCTCATCCTCTCTGTCACAAATCATACGCAGGGTAACGGACTGTACACGTCCTGCACTTAGTCCTCTCTTAACCTTCGCCCACAGCAGCGGGCTAATGGAATAACCAACCATACGATCTAACATTCGTCGTGTCTGCTGGGCATCCACTAAATCCATATCAATATCTCTCGGTGCCTTTAACGATGCCTTAACTGCATTTTTCGTAATCTCGTTAAAGGTGATACGCTTCATTTTCTTCTCATCTAATTTAAGTGCTATGGATAAATGCCATGAAATTGCTTCTCCCTCGCGGTCGGGGTCAGTTGCAAGAAATACTTTATCAGCCTTCTTCACTTCCTTACGAAGCTCTGCTAACTTATCTCCCTTCCCACGAATGGTGATATATTTTGGCTCGTAATCATTTTCCACATCAATTCCTAAGGTGCTCTTCGGTAAATCTCTTACATGTCCATTCGATGCAACCACCTCATAATTCGCCCCTAAAAACTTCTTAATCGTGGGTACCTTCGTGGGTGATTCTACGATTACCAGATACTTTGCCACAAATTTTTCCTCCTTAATACATGAAACCTTCTGTGATTTCCGTTTGAAAATTACAATTTCAGACTATACAACACTTTATTTTGTTTTTCAAGCCCATTTTTTCAATTTACACACTTTTTTCACTGTTTGCGTACATAACAGTTTTTCTCAACCTCTGTAATCTTCTCATCTAACTGGAGTCGTAGCAACAGTGGAAAAATCTGTGGCAGAGTAAGTCCCGTGGTCTCCATTAATTCATCTACGCTCTGGGGTGTATCCTCTATCCTATCATATAATCTACCTAAAGAAGTGTTATGACTGTAGTCTGTCTTTTTCTCACGCAGCTGCTCCCAGTTGCCACCCAGACTCACAATTAAATCCTCAGGTTTTGTTAAAATGCCTGCACCGTTTTGAATTAACCCATTGCAGCCTTCGCTTAAGGAATCTCCCATCCGTCCCGGAACTGCATAAATATCTTTTCCTTGCTCCAAGGCATAATCTACCGTAATCAAGGAGCCACTTTTTTCTCTGGCCTCTACTACTACGACAGCCTTAGAAAGACCGCTGATGATACGATTTCTCTGAGGAAATAAGCTGGCATAGGGTGGTGTATCCGGTGGATATTCTGACAGGATGCAGCCATATATACTAAGGCTGTCATACAGACGTCGGTTTTCCTTAGGATAACATACGCGAATACCACAGCCTAATACTGCGCAGGTTACGCCTTGCTTTGCCAATGCGCCTAAATGAGCACAGGTATCAATTCCTCGTGCCATGCCGCTTACAACCATAATGCCTGCCTGTGCACAGGCCTGTCCCAGACTTTCTGCCACCCGTTTTCCATAACTGGAACAGTTTCTGGCACCTACGATACTCACTGCTGTCTGTTCCTTTGGCAGCTTGCCTTTGTAAAACAAAATATAAGGATAATCTGTGAGTTCTAAAAGCTTCTCGGGATAATCCTGATGTCCCAGATATAAGATACCAATGCCTTCTGCCGTTAGCCTCTTCCTTTCTTCTATTAATATAGCTTCCTTCCGCCTGCTTATGACACTATCGTATTCCTTCTGGGTTAACAGACCACATTGTTTTAGCGCCCGGCTGTCGGCGCCATACATCCGCTCTATACTTCCAAAATATTCCAATAGCTTCTCTACCTTGTCTCGATTAATCAATGTTTTTCCACATAGCCATAGCCAATATAAGGATTGTTCCATATCTGCCCTCCTTCACGCCTTAAGCATCTGCTGTAAATCCGAGGCACGATAGGAAACTGCCTCTGCAATGTGACTACTTTCTATGAGAGTACTGCCTTCTAAATCTGCTATGGTACGGGCAAGCTTAATCATTTTAAAATACCCTCTGGTGCTTGCCTTCAGCTTCTGCACTGCCTGTCCTAGCAGCTGTTCTCCCTCACTGCTCATCCTGCAGAATGTCTTGACCTGACTGCCGCTAAGTTGTCCATTAAATAGCAAGGGTGTATTGGCATACCGCTGCTTCTGCCGTTTCCATGCTTCCATTACAAGCGCTCTCATATCCGCAGAGGATAGTCCTGTTTTTCTCTGTTCTAGCATAGTAACGTCCACATGGCGCACATAAGCAGCTAAATCAATGCGGTCAAAAAGTGGTCCGCTAATCCGTTTTAAATACCGTTCAATCTCCGGCTCGCTGCAGTTACACCGGTTCCGGTCAGGATAATAACCACACCGGCATGGATTCATGGCAGCCACCAGCATGAAATCTGCCGGGAAAACATACGTCTTCTGCAGTCTTCCAATACAGACCTGTCTGTCTTCTAAGGGCTGGCGTAATGCTTCCAATACGTCTCTGGAAAATTCAGCATATTCATCTAAAAATAAAACCCCTTTGTGTGCCAGTGTAATCTCTCCCGGTCTAGGATATCTGCCGCCGCCAATGAGTCCCTGACGGGTAACGCTGTGATGTACCTGACGAAAAGGACGTTTCCAAATAAGGGGCTGATTTCCAAGGAGCCCTGCAACGCTATAGATTCTGGATACCTCTAAACACTCTTCTTCCGTAAGCCTAGGCAGTATTCCGGGAATCCGTTTTGCCGCCATAGTCTTACCAGAGCCAGGCTGCCCAACCATAAGCAGATTATGTCGTCCTGCCACTGCTATGGTAATAGCTCGTTTCAGACTTTCCTGCCCAACCACATCGGCAAAATCCTCTCCATACATCTGCTTTGCAATCGCATCTTGAAAGCAATCCTTTTTCTCACATTTCTTATAGGTATTCCCATTTAAAATAAATGCCGTCTGGCACAGGCTGTCCACCCCAATCACTTCAATACCAGAGACATAAGAAGCCTCCTGTTCATTTTCTTTCGGGACAAAACAACGACTGCAGCCGGCAGCCTTCGCCCCACATACCATGCCTAAGATTCCCCGGCAGCCATGAACGCTGCCGTCTAATCCTAATTCTCCTATAAAGCAACAACCGGCCAACACCCTTGGTTTTATCACTTCCATACTGCATAAGATACCTATGGCAATGGGAAGGTCCAGCCCGGTTCCACTCTTATGCATATCTGCTGGTGACAGGTTTACCGTTATTCTTCTGGCTGGCAGTGTAAAATCACTATTCCGAACAGCACTGCGTACCCGCTCCTTCGCTTCCCGCACTTCTGATGCCAGCAGCCCTACCATATCGAACATAGGCAGTCCGTTACTAATATCCACTTCCACATCCACAACCTCTGCATCAACACCGGATATGGTCATTCCCTTTAGTGTGCAATACATTTAGTCACCTCACTTATACTTTAAGATGTATTTTAGATATTTATTCTTTGTTTGTCAAGTACTTTGTTGCTCTTTTCGTAATTTGTTTTTAGCTTCTCTAAGGCCTTCTTTTCAATGCGGGATACATAGCTTCTGCTAATACCCATGATTTCTGCCAGCTCCTTCTGTGTCTTTGCCTTGCAGCCCTGCAAGCCATATCGCCCAATGAGAATCTCCTGTTCCCGTTTATTTAAACATTGATACAATGCCTGCTTCACCCAGTGTATTTTTTCATTCATATCACACTGTTCTACCACATCACAGTTTTCACCTTCTATAATGTCTACCAGACAAATGGCATTGCCCTCTTTGTCCGTTCCGATTGGCTCATATAAAGATACGTCCTTTGCTCTCTTTTTATCACTGCGTAACATCATCAAAAGCTCATTTTCTATACATCGTGCCGCATAAGTTCCAAGTTTACTGGCCTTCTCGGGATCAAAGGTATCCACAGCCTTAATCAATCCAATGGTCCCAATAGATATTAAGTCATCCATTTCCTTATCCGGCAATGCATACTTTTTAATAATGTGGCTCACCAGCCGAAGATTTCGTTCAATTAAAATCTGCCGGGCTTCTTCATCCCCCTGCTTAAGTCTTTGCAAATACTGCTGTTCCTCCGCCTGGGTTAATGGTTTTAAAAATACACGCAAAAAAAGCCACCTGGAAAACTATATTTCTATAGTTTATGCCCTGGTGGCTTGTGTGGTTCACTACTTTTATTCTGCTTTTGTCTCGCTTCTTCGTAAAATATCGCCCACTTCTAATTCTACGCCTAAATCAATATACAGCTTCTGCTTGGGATGTGGTGCACTTTCCATAGCACTGCCTTCTTCATCGAAAATGGCCTTGACCGTAACTGCAATATTCCTGCCGTCCGGCTTCATCACCTCAATCTCCTCGCCCACAGTAAACTTATTGCGCTGTTCAATCTGATAAAGTCCGGCGTCATTTTGTCCGCCGACCATGCCTATATAGGTAGAACCCTTAATGTAGGTATTGTTATCATATATCTGGGTTTCTTCATTTGGCTTACCAAAGAAAAATCCAGTTGTATACAGTCGATAGGTACACTTAGCGATCTCCTCTTTATAAAAAGGAATCCGCTGCCTGTAGTAATCGGGATTCTTTAAATAATCATCAATCGCCATACGATAGGTTCTCGTAACAGAAGCTACATACAGTGCTGTCTTCATACGTCCCTCGATTTTAAAGCTGTCTATCCCTGCATCAATCAATTCCGGAATGTGTTCTATCATACACAAATCCTTAGAATTAAAAATGAAGGTTCCCCGTTCATTTTCGTAAACCGGCATATACTCTCCCGGTCTGTTTTCTTCCATGACATAATACTTCCAACGGCATGGATGCGTACACGCGCCTTGATTGGCATCTCTGCCTGCCAGGAAACTGCTTAACAGGCATCTGCCGGAATACGAGATACACATTGCCCCATGAATAAAGGTTTCTATCTCCATATTCTCTGGAATATGCTCCCGAATCTCTTTAATCTCTGCTAAGGACAGCTCTCTGGCTGTCACAACCCGGGTTGCTCCTAAGTTATGCCAAAACAGAAATGTTCCGTAGTTTGTATTATTTGCCTGTGTACTAATGTGAATATCAATCTCCGGCACTTCCTCTCTGGCTATGGTAAATACAGCCGGATCTGATATAATCAATGCATCTGATTTTAGTTCCTTTAATTCTCTAAAATAAGCTCTTACGCCCTCTAAATCCTGGTTATGGGCAATAATATTGGCTGTTACATAAACCTTCTTTCCATGGGCATGGGCAAATGCAATGCCCTCCGCCATATCCTCTTTGGAAAAGTTTTTTGCCTTTGCACGAAGTCCGAAGGCTTCACCACCAATAAATACTGCATCTGCCCCAAAGATAACTGCAGTCTTTAATACTTCTAAGCTGCTGGCAGGAACCAATAATTCTGGTATTCTCATAGATTTCCTTTCTGTTTTACGCTAATGGTAATTCCGTCTCCAATAGGTACAATGGAGGTGCGAAGCTGCGGATGATGCTTTAATGTATACAGATATTCCCGCATTCGTCCATGAATGGTTCGATTTCTCCTAACGATTCCATAACGGGATTCTACCAAATCTCCCTCCTGTAATACATTGTCTGAAATTAACACCCCATCCTCAGCAAGCAAGGATAGGATACAGGGTAGGAAATGAATATACTGACCTTTGGCTGCATCCATAAAAATAAAATCGAAGGTGCCTTCCAAAGTGGGCAGCACCTCCATCGCATCGCCTTCCAGTAATGTTATCTTAGATTCCATACCTGCCCGTTTAAAATTCTCCCGGGCAATGGGAATCCGTTTTTC
>CAZLTS010000042.1:0-4564 GCA_964562495.1 uncultured Lachnospiraceae bacterium
AGCGTATGAAAATGCCATTCCTTACTATAGTGAGGAGCAGTCCGGTCAGACGTCGGAGGAGAAGGAAACCACATCAATTCCGGAAGCCTATAAGAACCAGGCAGCTAATTATGTAAGCACAGCCAAGGCAATGATTAATATTGGAGCTATTGATGCTTCGGCATTTCCCAAGGTTACATTCCGGTTGCAGACAGCTAAGGCTATAGATACGGACAACCCTACGCTTAAGATTACGGACTGTAATCTGGAAATTACAGATTATACCATCCAGGAGGTTCCATTTGATGGTGCCAGAGTTGCATTAGTCTGCGATACCTCCGGTAGTATGGATGGTTCGGTACAGTCCCTACAGGATGCGGTAAGCAAGTATGTAGCCAGTATGGAAGATAAGGAACAGACCTCCATTATCGCATTTGCAGATGGCGTGAAGTTTAATTCAGGTTTCCAGTCTAGTGCCGCAGGGCTTGAAAGCTATATTTCACAGTTAAACGCAGATGGCGGAACAAACATAGGCAGTGGTGTATGGCAGGCAGTAAACGAACTGGAAAAGGAACAGAACGTATATAAAGCCATTATTGTATTAACAGATGGAGAAGATTCCAGCTTCTCCGAAGAATCCTTAAATGAGCTGCAGCAAAAATGTGAAAATGCAGATATTACCTTATATACCATTGGCTTAGGAGCAGATATTCAGGCAGAATATTTGCAGCAGATTGCGTCTTATGGAAATGGACAATTTATTTACTGTAATGAAGTAGACCAGTTAGAAGCTTTGTATGAATTTATTCATAAGCAGATGCAGCATAATTATGAAATCACCTATGAAGCAAAGAATCAGGATTGGTCAGAGCGTGTTCTGGCAGTAGAAAATGAAACAGATGGTGCCTATGCACAGAAGCACTATACCATAGCGGGAACAGACAGCACTTCCACAGACGGGGCAGTCATTACCGCTATTGATACAAAAAAGATTTATAAAAAAGAAGCACAGGTGGAATTTAACCTGATTGGTACAGGATTTACCACAGATACTGCAGTTTCCGTTAGTATTCAGGGAAACATGGCAAGACAGACGTTAGAAACAGAGTATGTGGATGAAACCCATATCCGGGTAATCATTCCTGCAGATGTACCTGTGGATACTTATGAAATAGAAGCAACGGCAGATCAGTCCGTTTATACAGATACCATTGAAATCTTTGATAAACTGCAGACACTTGTTTATGGTGCTTACACCTTTACGGCGCAGACCATTGACAAAACAGACAGCAAGACAACACTTTCCGGAGATGTAACCATTAATGACTTTATCCATTTCCGAGGAACAGTTACGTTAGATGGTAATGTAGATTCAGACGTCCAGATTCGCCTGCAGGAGGGCAACGGAAGCTATATTCGCTGTACAGATAAGCTGCCGGGATTGTTGGGTTCCATGTGCGGCAACGTCATCTATCTGCCATCTATGGGCTCCATTACATTATATAATGATACGGTGCATTTATATGATTTGGATAATTATACGGTGGAGCAGTTTAACCTGCCGTCCCTTAACTTTGCAGCTATAGGAATTGGTGAATCCTCCGTGGCATTGTATCCGCATAAAATCAGTCTTAAGATTGCTTCTGTTTCATTGGATTTCCCATTGCAGAAGGAGATACTGGAGTATAATAATGCGCTGCCATTTACATTAGAAGCCAATCTGGAAGCTTTAATTGTACCAGAGGGACTTCGTATCAAGGGTAAGGTAGAGGGTGAGAAGGACGAATCCTTGAAATTTACTGTATTTAGCTTTTATCTAAGTGAGCTGGGACTGGAATTTGATACATGGAAGCATGATTATTCGTTCGTTATGAAGGTAGGAACGAAGGATATTATACCAATGTCTGAGAGTAATGACTCTGCGGATTATGGATTTGATATTGGCATTACATCAGGTAGTTGGGATAGTTTTCATATTTATGCCGATTTCACCATTGAACCACCTACCTTGCCGGGTGTTACCTTTAGTGATTTTTCTGTTGGTTTAGAAGGCTTAAGTCAGGAAGGACAGAATAGCAGCTTCTTAAATCGGTTATGGCATTCTTCCCTGGTAGGCAGTTGTGAAGTAGGTTTTTGTAAGCTGTCAGATTACATACCGCAGTTAGACTCTATATTTGGAGATTTGGCAGTGCTTACCTTATCAGATACCAAGGCGTCCATTAGTCTGGGAGAAATGGGACTATCACTGGAAACCACAGCGAAGCTGTTAGGTGCAGTAGAGGTTGGTAATGCACAGATTTCCGTTGGTAAATATGAATATAGCAACTATCTACTTGGAATCGATGCACAGGAAGCCTATGGCTTATATACGTCACTGTCTGTAGGACCCAAACTGGATTTGGCTAAGTTTAAACTGGAAACACAGGGAACTACAGAATTGAACCTGAGTAATCGATATCTAGGTGTCTGGGTGAAGGGTACCAGTGATATTGACATTGATTTCTTTGGACATCATTCATCCCAGGTTGATGGTAATGCGCTGATGGCATTTCATAATGATTTCAAACAGTTTACCATTATGGCAAAGGGAACGAACTTGAAGAAAAATAAGACAGATGGGTTTAAGATTACAGTGGCAACCAATTTATGGGAAAGCGAAATAACCCTATATTAAAGAACAGAAAGGACTGAAAGAGAAATGAAAAAGAAGGCTTATTTATTTCCTCTATTGCTTGTTCTGATGCTGTTTAGTATGACCTTGGTGGCTATGGCTGCCACCAAGGAAGAGGACTTGTATTATAATGACAGTAAGCAAAGCTTTGTGGTCTGGATTTCATATGAAAAAAATGATGTGAAAATTACGTTAATTGATCCAGATGGAAAGAAAATAGACCCATTGGCAGAGGATGGGAAAACAGATACGTTTGTTTCGGATACAAGCATGTATATTACCGTTCCAGATGCCAAGGAAGGACAGTGGAAGATTCAGTACGATAAAGGTTCCAACAGTTCTCTGGAGGTGAAGGTACAAAAGTACGAGAATCCCATTTGGATTACTGCATTGAAGCTTGACGGTGTGGCTAAGGACAAGCTGCAGGTAACATTTCAGGCTGACCATGACGAGGATTTAACCTATACCTATAAGTTATATTTAACAACAGATGATACCGGTCAGGAAGGAAGAGAGATTGCATCCGGTACGGCAACTGCCAATGAGTCAGTGAAGGTAGAAGCAGATTTATCCGATGTTAATACCTATGATAATTATTACATCCGGTTGTATGTTTATTATGAAAAAGATGGGCTGGAGTACTTTGATGATGCCTACACAGAAGCCTTTTCTTATGAGAATACCAATGCAGTGGAAGGTCTGACAGACTATGACGTACAGGTAAATTATACAAGCCAGACTGTTACCTATAATTGGGAGAATTATGCAGGTTATGATGTGGCAGGTGCCTGGGTTACAGTCGAGGCTGATGGAACGCAAGTATACGACCAGTATATTGATGCAGATACGGCAAAGGAAACCACAGTGGCTTTAGAGGATGGTGTGTCAAAGGTTACCTCCCACATTTCTGTACAGTATAGCAGTGGTCGCATATCTGAGACGACAGATAAGGAAATAAACTGGGTAAAGGGACAGGATGAATTCTCCCTGACTGTACCAGAGAGTGGACTGCTTAATACAGAAATATTAAATTACAGCTATGCCAATGCGAATAATCAGGAGATTTTGATTACACAAAACGGAGAAGAAGAAACCGTAACCTTAAATGGTTCAGGTCAGAAGCAGCTTACGCTGGTTGAAGGAGATAACGTACTTACTATCACCTACACAGATGAAGCAAACGTAACTTATGTTTATGCACTTACCTATTCCGTAGATAAGATTGCACCGGAAATTACACTGTTTGAGGATTATGATGGCGCTTATACAGATGCAGACAGTGTGATTCTTATTGGACAGACAGATTCAGATGCAGCCCTGACGATTCAGGGAGAGTCGGTAGATTTAAAGGAAGATGGAACCTTTTCTAAGGAGGTTGCTTTAGAAAGCGGTGTTAATACCATTACCCTGCAGGCACAGGACGAAGCAGGAAATGTGTGTACATATGCCGTTGTTATGAATCGTCGTGCCGGCAATGCTATCTTAGGTGATGTAGAAACAGACAGCACTGTATGGAATCTGATTTTGACATGGCTGCCTATGATATTGGCAGCAGTTGCTTCTATTATTGGCATCATATTCTTGCTAATCTGCATGTCTGTTAAGAAGAAAAAGGCTGGATTTAGAAAGAGCCTGCGTAAGTTTTTGGTATTCTTTAGCGTACTGGCAGGGTTGGGCGGAATCGGAAGCGGTGTTGTCTGGTTCCTAAGACACCAGTATGAAAATTCCAAGAAATTTATCGACCTAACCTATTATTACGCACAAGACGCCTATAACTATATGAAGTGGACAAATGTATTATTCTGGACAGCTGTGGGCTGTGTGATCGTGCTGGCAGTTTGTATCTGGTTGTTGTTTGTGACAAGGGCAAATAAGAAACCTCGGACACCAAAACCACCGAAGCAGCCAAAGCCA
>CAZLTS010000042.1:4664-7377 GCA_964562495.1 uncultured Lachnospiraceae bacterium
GACAAGGGCAAATAAGAAACCTCGGACACCAAAACCACCGAAGCAGCCAAAGCCAACACCAATCAATACAACAACACAAAGCAATGTGCAGCCGCAAACAAGCGTGCAGCCACAAGCAAGCGTGCAGCCGCAAGCAAATGTACAGCCACAAGCAAGCGTACAACCACAAAGCAATGTGCAGCCGCAAGCAAATGCACAGCCACAGTATAAGTTCTGTAAAAATTGTGGCACGAAAATGGATCAGAAAGCAGCGTTTTGTCCAAACTGTGGAACAAAAAATTAAGTATTAAACTGCACGACAAACGTCTGCAGAATGGAGGAAATTATGGCAGGTACTATAACACACTTGGTTATTGCAGATCAGGTGTATGGAAGGCTTCCTGTGTACTTTCGGAATCAGATTACCAATGTAGCTTTGTACTATTGTGGTAATCTGGCTCCAGATGCCATTATGGCAAGGAAGCATTACATTAGAAGCATGAAACGGCATACCCATTTTAAGGATGATATACGCACCAATGACTTGCATCTTCCAGATCAATTTAAGTTATACAGAAAACGCCTGGAGGAATTTGCCAGGCGTTTTTTGACGAAAGAGAATCCAGAGTACGCCTTGTATTTCGGTTATGTGGTGCATATGTTAGCAGATGAGGTGTTTATTTTATCTGTACGGGATGTCCATGTAAAACAGTTATTGGCAGTAGGAAAAGATCCACAGGATCCCCAGAATTTTCGCGTATTTGGAGAAGACGTGGATCAAAATGACTGGCGATTGGTAGAGGAATACCCATTTCCATGTGATATTCTAAAAACGATTCAAGCTGAAAACGGTTATGAGATTCAGAATATGATTACGGCGGAGGAGTTGGCTTCCAGTAAAGCGTTTATTATAGAGAAAAACTTTTTGACACCCCATACGCTGCGGGAAACGAGGGATTTTACTTATGCTGAAAATCGGGCATACATTCAGGAAGCAGTTGACACGATCCTAAGTTATCTGAACCGATTTTGTAATGAAAATTAAAAAAGAATAAAAAGGGATTGAAAAATGTGTGAAATGTAGTATTATGTAGGGGTATCAGGCTAATTCATGGTATATATGTACAAAATAAAATTGATGGAGGTAAAATAATGCAAAAGGTTAAAGTGTTATTGGGTGTGCTGGCATTGATGGTATCTATGCTTTGCATGAGTATGTTTGTTATGGCGGCAGATTTGCAGCAGCCGGGTAAGGTTACAGGTTTAAAGCAGACAAAGGCATCAGAAACTGCTGTAACGATTACATGGGATGCGCAGATTACACAGAACTGTCGATATGATGTGTTGTTAAGTACAGATGGCGTAACGTTTTACTCACAGGATGAGTATGGAACAACTTCTACGGAAAAGTATATTTCAGGATTGTCATCAGGAAAAACCTATTATGTAAAGGTGCAGGCGTATGCTTATGATTATGTAAATAAATTATATGCAGATGAAGCATCAGATGTTATTAAGGTTGTAACAGTTCCTGGAAGTGTATCAAATATTAAGCAGACGGCGGCTACGACAAGCAGTGCTACCTTGAAGTGGACAGCAGGTAGTGGTGCAACCCAGTACTATGTCTATACTGTAATTGGTGGCGTAGAGAAGAAGGTTGCAGAGACATCAACCAATCAGGTTACAATTAAGAACTTAAAGTCGTCTGTTGATTATACCACTATCAAAGTATATTCTGTAAGAAAAGATGGCTCCTTTGCTGCACAGCAGAGTTGGGGTACAACCTTCTATGGCTCTGACTTAAAGTTAATTCCGGCTAAGGTTAATATTAAAAAGGTGGATATTGCCAATTACTGGAGTAGTCTAAAAGAAATTAATGTAACCTATACGAAGCCTGATTACACAGATGGATATCAGGTACAGGTTTACACTTATAACGGTAAGAAGGTAGTTTCTTCCGGTAGTACTACTTCCAGCAGTGTGTACCTGTCTAAGCTAAAGAAGAACCAGTATTATAAACTGAGAGTTCGAGGATATTCTCTTGTTAATGGCACTAAGAAGTATGGTGCATGGTCTGGTTATAAGTATTTCTCTTTCCAGCCAGATGTGATTAGTGCAAAGCAGGTGAAAACAACAAAGACCGCTGCAGTTAAGTGGGATACTGTAAAGGGAGCAACAAGCTATACCGTTTATTTGTCCACAAAGCAGAAAAGCGGCTATAAGAAGGTTGCTACAACAAAGAAAACGAAACTTACCGTTAAAAAGTACGGCAAGAGTGCATTAAAGAAAAATAAATATTATTATGTATATGTCGTAGCAAATAAGAAGGTTGGAAAGACAACTTATAAATCAGAAGCTACGTATTGTACTAAATTTAAATTATCAAAATAAAAACCAGACGTTGACTTTTCTGTGAAAAAATGATACGATTGCAGAAATAAATAACGTCCATAGAAAATACGGTATTGAAAAGTTGTAAGCTGAGTAAATGAAAGGAAATCCGGTTCGAGTCCGGAACAACCGCCATTACTGTGTTTGGTAATAGAAACAGTCGAAGATTCCCATTTCGACTGTCATCTTGTTGTGGCTAATCCACATTCCATAAGTCAGATACCTGCGTATTTTCTTCGGTTTTAAGCAGAGGCGAGAAGCGTGTAACCGTTTTACTTAGTATACGGTACACGCTTTTCTGTGTTTACTAGGCGATTGCATTTCTTAGTAAGACCTTGGAACG
>CAZLTS010000043.1:0-7372 GCA_964562495.1 uncultured Lachnospiraceae bacterium
GGATAAGAGAAAAATCTTAGACCTGGTTAAAACAAGAATCGAAGTGCTGCCGGACATTGCAGAGCATGTAGACTTCTTTGAGGAGCTGCCGGAGTACGATATTGCTATGTACACCCATAAGAAGATGAAAACCAATGCAGAGAATTCTTTGGAGATTCTAAAAGAGGAGCTTGCCATCTTAGAGGACTTTGACGATTTCTCACAGCAGGCACTTCATGACCGTCTGATGGAATACATCGCCCAGAAGGGAATTAAGAACGGTACCGGTTTATGGCCGATTCGTACTGCTGTATCTGGTAAGCAGATGACACCGGGTGGAGCATTTGAAATTATGGAAATTCTTGGTAAGGAAGAATCCTTAAGAAGAATTCGTATTGGAATTGAAAAGCTGGAAGGATAAACATGAAGCTTCATGAAGAACAGAGGAAAGCCATTACCCACAAGGAAGGTCCTATGATGGTATTGGCGGGCCCGGGCAGTGGTAAGACTACGGTTATTACCCACCGGGTGAAACAACTGATTACCCCATGCGGCGTAGACCCTAGACATATTTTGGTAATCACATTTACCAAGGCGGCTGCCGGGGAAATGAAACAGCGGTTTGAAAAACTGATGCAGGAAGATTCTATAAGCAAAGGACACGCGGGTAGTACATACCCAGTGTCCTTTGGTACGTTTCATGCGGTCTTTTTTCAAATCCTAAAATATGCCTATGGATTAACCGGAGCCCACATACTAAAAGAGGAACAGCGCTACGAGATTATCCGATCTCTGGTGGAGAAATATCAGATCGTAGTAGATGATAGAAATGAATTTGAGCAGGGGATACTGGATGAAATCAGTGTGATTAAGGGAGAGATGATGGATGTTAGCCATTATTATTCCAAGAATTGCCCGGAGGATACTTTCCGCAAGCTGTATTATGGTTATGAGGAATGGCTTGCCAGAGAAGGCAGGATTGATTTTGACGATATGCTTGTAAAATGCTATGAGCTGTTAAGTGCCAGACCAGATGTGCTGGCAGGGTGGCAGAAGCGGTATCAGTATATTTTAATTGATGAATTTCAGGATATTAACCGGATACAGTACGAGGTAATTAAACTTCTGGCACAGCCAGAGAATAACCTGTTTATTGTAGGAGATGATGACCAGTCCATTTATCGTTTCCGGGGAGCAAAGCCGGAGATTATGCTGCGTTTTCCCAAGGATTATCCAGACACAAAGGAGGTATGCCTAAGCATCAATTATCGTTCTACAGGTAATATTGTAAAGGCAGCAGAAAAGGTAATCCGGCATAATAAGGTACGCTATCCCAAGAACATTACAACCAATAATGCACAGGGACTTAAGCCTAGTATCCAAAGCTTTTCCGATACAGCGGCAGAAACCTTGCGGGTCGTAGATGAGGTGAAAGCCTACATACAGGCAGGATATGCGTATTCGGATATTGCCTTTTTGTTTCGCACCAATATGGACGCACGTATGCTGGTGGAACGGTTTATGGAATACAATATTCCTTTTCATGTAAAGGATACGCTGCCTAATTTATATGAGCATTGGATAGCCAGAGATTTTATTTCTTATATGCGTATTGCCATGCAAATCGCTACAAGAGGAGATTTTCTACGGGTAGCAAATAAGCCAAACCGTTATATAAGCCGGGATGCTATGAAGGATGCCCAGTTGGATTTCTTTGTGTTAGAGCAGTTCTATGAAACAGAGAGACCCTGGATGGTTAAGCGAATCGAAGAGTGGGAAATGCAGGCAGAATTTATAAGCAGAATGCGTCCGGCAGCAGCCATTCATTATATTCGAAATGCGGTAGGGTATGATGAATATCTGGTGGATTATGCCTCCTATCGGCGAATGGAGGTGGAAGATCTGTATGACGTAGCGGGACAGTTAGAAGAAAGTGCCAAGGAATTTAAAACGATTATGGAATGGTTTGACCATATAGATGATTACAAAGAGCAGCTTAAGCAACAGGCACAGCTACAGAATACTATAAAAAACAGTATTGAAATCTCCACGATACACAGTGCCAAAGGGTTAGAATATCCGATTGTGTATCTGTTAGATGTTAATGAAGGAGTCATTCCGCATCAGAAAGCGATGCTAGATGAAGATATGGAGGAGGAACGCAGACTTTTCTATGTAGCCCTTACGAGAGCAAAAGAGCGTCTGCACATATATTCTGTACAGACGCGCTTTCACAAATCCGTTGCCTTGTCCCAGTTTTTAATAGAACTGCAGACTACAGAGACATCATAACAAGATGTGCTACTGCTTCGTCAGTATCATCTTCAGAGATGCTGTTTAGCGTAATCATAATGATACGCACATATTCCGGTTCCAGACCTAGCAAACTGCTTACGTCTGTTATGGTCTGACCGGAATTATACAGCTTCCGTACTGCCGCTACATCTTGTACCGTTTTAGCAAAGCCGGGGTTGGTCGCTTCACCGGCATTTATCTTAGCAGTATCCGGTGCTTCGTCATTTACGAAATCCTCTAAAGATAATGTCTTTGTTTCCTTTTCCTGATAGAAATCGTTTCCAAATTCCCAATCATCAATTGCAAACTGTTCCGCCATTATTCATCCTCTAAGGTAATGTCAATGCCTTCTTCTTCAGCCTCCAGTGTGTCTAAGAATTCTTCAAAAGCATCTACTACAGCTTCGTACTCTTCATCACTTTCGATAACATCTAAAATAGGCTGTGGCTCCTCTTCGTCTGTTTCGGAATAACGATACAGGTACGGCTCATCAGAACCAACGGGAAGTAGTGCAATATAGTCTCTTCCAACAGCCTCGAAGAATCCGATTACCTCACATTCTTCTTCTGTTCCATCTTCTAAAGATAATGTAATGAAGTAAGCCTCATCTTCTTCGTGGTCGCAGCCGCAACCGCATTCATGTGTATGATCGTGCATAACCTTTTCATTCCTTTCTTTCTATGATAGAGTTACTGTAACAAAAATCTGGAAAAAATGCAATAGATATGTTACACTGATAGTAAGAATTTAAAGAAATGAAGGAGGGTTACCATGTGGGCATATCATAGTGTTTTTTATCAGATTTATCCAATTGGATTTTGCGGCGCACCGAAGGAGAATGACGGACAGTGTGTTCCCAGAATCCGTAAGGTAATGGAGTGGTCAGACTATTTACAGGATTTAGGGATTGATGCTGTTTTATTTAATCCTATCTTTGAATCAGATCGTCATGGATACGATACAAGAGACTATAGCAAAATAGACTGCCGTTTAGGCACCAATGCAGATTTTGCTGATGTATGTAATGATCTGCATGCCAAGGGGATACGAGTTGTGTTAGATGGCGTGTTTAATCACGTAGGTAGAGGCTTCTTCGGATTTCAGGACGTATTAAAGAATCGAGAGCAGTCACCTTACAAGGATTGGTTCTGCATTGATTTTGGCGGCAATTCCAACTATAACGATGGCTTCTGGTACGAAGGTTGGGAAGGGCATTATGAACTGGTGAAGCTTAATTTAAGGAATCCGGCTGTATGCGATTATTTAATTGAGCAGGTTGGAAACTGGATTGATGCCTTCGATATAGACGGTATCCGCTTAGATGTTGCCTATATGGTAGACCGGGATTTCATGCGCAGACTGCGTCGGTTCTGTCAGGAAAAGAAACCGGAGATTGTACTGATTGGTGAAGTGCTGTTTGGAGATTATAACCAGATCGTAAATGATGAGATGCTTCACAGCTGTACCAATTATGAATGTTATAAGGGCTTATATTCCAGCTTTAATTCCATGAATTTATTTGAAATTGCCCATTCCTTACAGCGTCAGTACGGCAGTGAGCCTTGGTGCCTGTACCGGGGTAAGCATTTACTAAGCTTTGTGGACAATCATGATGTCAGCCGGGTTTACAGCATATTAACCAACAAGGAGCATATAAAACCTATTTACGGACTACTGTTTTCCATGCCGGGTATTCCTTGTATCTATTATGGAAGCGAATGGGGTGAGCCGGGAGATAAATCTCAGGGAGATGATGCCCTAAGACCATGCTTTGAGGAGCCAAAGCCCAATGCACTGACAGAGTACATTAAGGAGTGGATTCAGATTTACAAGGCAACACCGGCATTGCAAATGGGGGACTACAAAAACGTAAAGATTGCCAATAAGCAGTTGTTGATAGAGCGAAGCTATGAAGGACAGTCTGTGCAGATTGCCATTAATGCAGAGGGGGAGCCTGTTGTATTTGAAGGTATAGAACTGGCACCTTATGAAGTAAAACTAATATAGTTAGAGGCGATTGAAAGGAAGAGGTTATGGATATACAACAGGCACACGCCTATATAGATACAATACAGAAGCAGGGAAATGTGTTAGGACGAAAGCTTTTAAGAAAGCTTTTGGAGAACTTAGGCAGTCCTCAGGAGAAACTCCCCATTGTTCATGTTGCAGGCACTAATGGAAAGGGTTCTACTATTGCTTTTTTGGAGGGAATTTTACGACAGGCAGGTTATAAAACCGGCCGTTATGTTTCCCCCACTGTATTTGGGTATCTGGAACGGTTTCAGATTAATGGAGTCTGGATGCCGGAGGAAACATTTGCCGAGCTGGTAACCGAGCTGGCCCCTTATGTGGAGCAGGTAAATGCAGATTATAGAGCAGAGGGTGGTGCCGGGAACGCAGAACAGGAGCCCGTAGAGAAGCCTGTGGATGCCGTATCAGTAGGACCACATGGTGGCCTGACGGCTTACGAGATTGAAACTGCCATGGCATTTCTGTATTTCCAAAGGGAGAACTGCGATATTGTATTGTTAGAAACAGGGCTTGGCGGTATGGAGGATGCTACCAATGTGGCATCTCATGTGCTGTGTAGTGTTATTACGGCTATCGGCTTAGACCATACCCGGATACTGGGAGATACCATTGGTAAGATTGCATCTGTGAAAGCAGGAATTATTAAGCCGGGGTGTCCGGTTGTGGTAAGTGGTGAGAATCAGGAAGGGGATAAGCAAGCAGCATTAGAGGCTGTTTTAGCGTATGCAGATAAGCAGAAGGCTCCTGTGGTTGTAACTGCACCACACAGGGTAAGGGACTATACGGCAGAGCCGGAAAAACAGTATTTTTCTTATGAAACCAAGGAGGGGACTGTGTACCGGCATTTAACCATTTCCTTAAATGGCAGATTTCAGGTGAATAATTGTATCAATGCCCTGGAAGTGATTGAAATTTTACGGAAAAAAGGTTACAATATTTCAAATGAACAAATAGAGAAAGCGTTGCCGCTTACATGCTGGCAGGGGCGACTTTCTAAGCTGGGTGAGAGACCGGATTTTTACGTGGATGGGGCACATAATCCAGATGCAGTAAGGGTGCTTCGGGATTTTGTAGAAACCTATTTTAAAGAGAAGAAGATCATTTTTATCATTGGCGTCTTAGGGGACAAGGCTTATGATAAGATGCTTAAGACAATTGTGCCGCTGGCAGATTTTGTCGTTGCCACGCAGCCGGATAATCCGAGAAGTATGCCTGCTACAGAATTGGCAGAGGTGATAAGCAAACTGGGAGTTCGGGTAGAAAGGGCAGCTTCCGTAGCGGAAGGTGTTGGAATTGCACTGGAGACGGCGAAGCAATGGAGTCAACAGGACAGTGTGATTTTTGCCTTTGGCTCTTTGTATTATTTAGGAGATGTTAAGGCGGCATATGAACAACAGGAGGAGCAGAGATGATTATAGGAAACAAGAGTTTTGATACAACGAAGGAAGCTTATATTATGGGAATTTTAAATGTAACACCGGATTCTTTTTCGGATGGTGGCAGATATAATTCCTTTGATAAGGCTATGAAGCATGTGGAACAGATGGTAGAGGAAGGCGCACATATTATTGATGTAGGTGGAGAGTCTACCAGACCCGGCTATACATTGATTTCAGATCAGGAAGAAATCAGCCGCGTGGCACCAGTTATTGAAGGTATTAAGAAGCATTTTGATATTGCCATTGCAGTAGACACTTATAAGGAAGCAGTGGCAGAGGCAGCTATTGTAGCAGGTGCAGATATGGTAAATGATATCTGGGGACTACGTTACAATGGAAAGATGGCAGCTGTAATCGGTAAATATGATGCGGCATGTACGTTAATGCATAACCGGAATAATACAGTATATAAGGATTTTGTAACAGAGGTAGTTGAGGATTTGACTACCAGTGTGAATATGGCTTTGGCAGCAGGGGTGTCACAGGATAAGATATTGATTGATCCGGGCATTGGCTTTGGTAAGACCTATGAGCAGAATCTGCAGATGATGAAGGAATTAGAACGTTTGCAGGAGATTGGCTATCCTATTTTACTGGGAACCTCAAAGAAGTCTATCATTGGACTGACCTTGAATATAGGAACGGATGAGCGTGTAGAGGGAACAATCGCCACAACGGTAATTGGATACATGAAGGGATGCCGGATTTTCCGGGTTCACAATGTAAAAGAGAATTTAAGAGCACTAAGGATGACAGAAGCAATTATGCAGGCATAAGGCAGGATGCGGACAGGAGGTACAAATGGGAGCAATTCGGATTAATAATTTAGAAGTTTTCGGACACCATGGCGTATACAAGGAAGAGAATGTACTAGGTCAGAAGTTTATCATTGATGCAGATTTGCATCTGGATGTACGGAAGGCATCAAAACGGGATGAAATTACGGAATCGGTGCATTATGGCGAGATTTGTGAATTCATTAAGGAATTTATGCAGGAAAATACATTTAAGCTGTTAGAAACTGTGGCAGATAAGCTGGCGGCAGCACTGCTTATGGAGTATGATTTGTTATGGTGGGTTGATCTGGAGGTTAAGAAGCCGTGGGCGCCCATTCCCCTGCCGGTAGATATGGTATCTGTACGGGCGAATCGTAGATGGCATAAGTGTTATATTGCCTTAGGTTCTAATATGGGAGACCGGGAAACTTACTTAAATGATGCCATTGCAGTGATGGAAGGCGATCCCCACTGTCGTGTTGGTAAGGTATCCGATTTCTTTAATACGAAGCCGGTAGGACCTGTGGAGCAGGACGATTTTCTAAATGGTTGTCTAGAGTTGTCTACGATTTATGACCCTTATGAGCTGTTGGAATTCTTACAGGGAATCGAGAACCGGGCAAAGCGGGAACGGAAGATTTTCTGGGGACCCCGTACTTTGGATCTGGATATTATTTTCTATGATGATAAGGTGCTGCAGGAACCGAATCTGGTACTGCCTCACCCACTTATGCAGGAACGCAGCTTTGTACTGGATCCGTTAGTGCAGATTGCGCCGTATGCAGTACATCCTGTGTATCATAAGACTGTCAGGGATTTGGTAAGGGATTTACAGACGAATACAGACAAAGA